>JAYSLX010000127.1:0-9806 GCA_043725245.1 Geobacteraceae bacterium
CATGGACAGTAAAGATACACCGAAAGGCAGAAAAGCAGATAGCATGCCTTTCGCGAAAGGTAGCAGAAAAGCTGCTATTCCTGATAGAGGATATAAAGGCAAATGGCCCTGTAAGAGGCACATGGCCAAACTATGGCAAACTGGAAGGCTCAAACCGTCATCACTGCCACCTGAAGAAAGGTCATCCGACCTATGTAGCCGTATGGACGGAAGAGAAAGAAATCATAACAGTGGAGATAATCTATGTTGGCACACACGAAAAAGCGCCCTACTGATAAACTGGTTCCTATCACCCTGATGGTGCATCCAATCAATGTTGAAAGAATCAAGAAATATGTAGCACATATTGAACCCTCGGAAGGCGAAGAAGGGACTATTACCTCTGAAGAGTTTTTCAGCAAGTATTTCCCCGGCGAGTCCAAACCGGCTGCTGTATTACGGGGGGCGCGAGGCCGTGAGGAGATGACACAGCAGCAACTTGCAGAGTTGACCGGCATACCCCAGCGTCATATCTCTGAAATGGAGAACGGTAAGCGCGGCATCGGCAAAGACAATGCTCTTAAACTGGCCAAAGCCCTCAATACTGATTATCGGGTGTTTCTCTAGTCACCTTCCGGAGATAGGGGGCACCCGATAATCCGGTTATCTTGGCCGGTTTACCGAAACGCCGGGGAATATAATAAGGGGCGTTTTGTGTAATTTCACAAGTGACTGACCCTATATTGACCCTACGTGGCATATCAAAAGAAAAAGGCCCTACAGAATTAACTGTAAGGCCTTGATTTTACTGGAGCCGATGAGCGGATTCGAACCGCTGACTTGCTGATTACGAATCAGCTACTCTACCAACTGAGTTACACCGGCTTGAGTCTACGACGACGTTTATTATCTCAAATCCCCGATCAAGTCAAGTTGCATATCCTGCCAGCCTCCGACACTGACTGCAGGTGCCGGTCGGCTAAGTTATTCCAATTTCAAATCGAGGATGAAATCAAGGGTGCGAGGATTGGGGCAAGGAAGGCGTACATGAAGAGGCGAAGACCAAACCAATAAAGATAGCCCCTTGACAGGGAATTGGATAGAAAAGGGTTCTCCCAAAAGTGATTTTATGATAGAGAATGAGAAAAATTATTCAAGGAGTTGAAACATGACCGAATCCACTAACCCCCGCGTCCTCATGGAAACCTCCATGGGGAATGTCACCATCGAACTCTTCAGCGAGAAGGCCCCCATCTCAGTCCGCAACTTTCTCTCCTACGTCAATGAAGGCTACTATGACGGACTCACCTTTCACCGTGTGATATCTACATTCATGATCCAGGGTGGACTCGACGAGAACCTCCAGCCCAAAAAAACAAAGTTCGCCATCAAGAACGAGGCGAACAACGGCCTGAAAAACAGCCGTGGCACACTTGCCATGGCGCGGACCAGCGTGGTGGATAGCGCCACATCCCAGTTCTTCATCAACGTAGCAGACAATGCATTCCTAGACTACAAAGGGAAGCGGCCGGAAGATTTCGGCTATGCTGTGTTCGCTCAGGTGATTGAGGGGATGGATGTGGTGGATGCCATCAAGGGTGTCAAGACCGGATCAAAGGGGGGCCACAGCGATGTTCCGGTTGAACCGGTATTCATCAACTCCATCAAGGTAATCGGTCAGTGATCGCAGAGGGCGGGACTACTGAAATCAGTCCCGCCTTTCCATTGCCGGCCCGACAATGAAACAACCCTCAGAGTGCTTGACAGCCGAAACCGAACGGATACCTCTACACATCCTTCTCATCCTCGGTGTTGGCTTCCTCGCCTGGTCCAACAGCTTTCATGGTCCCTTTGTCTTTGACGACCTGACCTCGATCGTCAACAACCATGCCATCCGGGAGCTGCAAAGATTCTTCACCGATCCGTCGGTTTTCATGGCCTTCCCACGCCGATTCCTTGGCTATCTTTCTCTTGCCCTCAACTATAGAGTGGGCGGACTCGCCACTGAAGGGTATCACGTCGTCAACCTCTCACTGCACCTAGCCTCTGCCCTTACACTCTATGCCTTCTGCCGTATGCTCTGCCAAACCCCGTACATGGCTGCATCCTCCTCCTTCAGCGTCTCACCGCATCTCAGCCTCACCGCAGCACTTCTCTTTGTCGCCCACCCGATACAGACACAGGCGGTCACCTACGTGACCCAACGGTTTACCGTTATCGCAACGCTCTTTTACCTTCTGACACTGGTCTGTTACCTCAGGTCACGTCCTGGGCAGGCTGACGATGAAGATCCGGGCAGATCCCCGGTCTGGTACGGCAGCGCCATACTGTGTGCCATCTGTGCCATGCTCAGCAAGGAGATCTCCTTTACCCTCCCTTTTGCGGTGGGACTACTGGAATGCTCTTTTTTTAGAAGCAACATAAGGCAGCGTATGACCCGGCTCATGCCTTTCATTGCGCTGCTGACGATCATTCCGCTCGTCACCCTGTTTGGACCCAGCCATGAACCGCAACTACTGGCAGCGCTTCGAGGTCTACCGTCTCCAGCGACAGGCAGCATCTCACATAGCGACTACCTCACAACACAGCCTGCGGTTTTCGCCACGTACCTGCGGCTCATCCTGCTCCCCGTCAACCAGACACTGGATTACGACTACCCTCTGTTCCACTCTCTTGCAGCAGCTCAGGTAACCGGCGGAATCATCCTGATAGTTGCATTGATCGGCCTTGCCTGCTGCCTGTATCGGCAGTCCGTTAACCATGCAGCACGGCTGATTGGCTTTGGAATCTTCTGGTTCCTGCTGACACTTGCGGTAGAGGGTTTTGTCCCGCTGGATGACCTGATCAACGAGCACCGCCTCTACCTGCCATCCGTTGGTGCAGCTATTGCCGCCGCAGGAATCATGGCCCTGCTACCTTCACGTAAGGCAACCCGGAGCATGGCAATCGCTTCCGGCATCGTTATTACTCTGCTGGCAGTGTCAACCTGGATGCGAAATCTGGTATGGAGTGACGAAATCCTCCTCTGGAGCGATGCCGTGACCAAGGCGCCGGGCAAAGCCCGTCCGCACTACAATCTCGGGACAGTGCTGAGCAAAAAAGGTCTGGTGGATGCTGCAGAGCAGGAATTTCAGGCAGCACTGGCTATTGACCCCCAGCACGCAAAGGCCCGCTACAACCTGGGGGTGCTCCGGGCCAGTCGGGGGGATACTGCCGCAGCTAAATCCGACTACGAAGCAGCGCTCCGCCTGGAGCCCACGCTGGCTGAAGCTCACAACAGCCTGGGAGCGCTCCTTGCGGCTGAAGGTCGCTTGAACGAAGCCTTAGCTGCCTACAATAAAGCCTTGCAGCTCATGCCGAATCTCGCAGACGCCCGAAACAACCTCGGAGCGGCACTTGCCGCATCAGGCGATCTGGATGGGGCAGCAACCGAGCTGACCATTGCAATCGGGCTCTCACCAGGCAGTGCCAGCTATCACGAGAACCAGGCAAGGGTTTATGGGCTTAAGGGGATGAAAGAAGATGCAGGAAAGGAACTGCGGATTGCCGAAAGCCTGCGGGAAAAGCAGGGGATTCGATAGTTACTCCGCAGTTTGTCTAATAACTACTGCTTAAGCGTTTTGCGGCAGGTACTTCTCCCGCAGGGTCACCTTGCTGACCTTCCCGACACTGGTCTTATCGATTGCATCCACAAAGCGGACCTTAAGCAGCACCACCTGCTTGGAGATGATCCCCTTTTCGGCATAATCTCTAACATGATGCTGAAGGGCCTTTTCGGGCACCTTCCCCATGGCTTCACCCTTTAGAACCACAAGCGCGAGTGGGCGTTCACCCCAACGCGCATCCGGCTGACCTATCACCGCAACCTCGCTGACGTAGGGATGGTGAAGCAGTAAATCCTCCAGTTCCAGTGATGAGACCCACTCTCCTCCGATCTTTATCACATCCTTGGTCCGGTCGGTGATTTTGACATAGCCAAGCGGATCGATATTAGCCACATCGTTGGTGTGGAGCCATCCCCCCTCCCAGAGCTTTTCCGATGTTTTGTGGTCCTTCAGATACCCCTGGGTCAGCCAGGGGGCACGGACCACTATCTCGCCGCTGCTTCTGCCATCCCTAGGGAGATCGTTCATCTCTGTATCCACCAGCCGAAGGTCAACCAGCGGCAGCGGCTGACCGGTCTTGCAACGAATCTCGGCCTCCTCCGTTTTCTCCAGCTCAAGCATCTCAGGCCGCAGATGTGAAAAGGTAAGGATCGGGCAGGTTTCCGACATTCCGTAGCCGGTAAAGAGATCGATGCCCCGCTCCATCGCCTCCATGCAGAGTGCCTTGGACATGCTGGCACCACCGATAATAACCTTCCAGCCGGTAAAATCAACGGTGCGGCTTGCAGGGCTCTTGAGGAGCATATGGAGAATGGTCGGCACACAGTGGGAAAAGGTGACCTTTTCAGCGGCGATCAGCTCTACCAGATGGTCAGGGACATAGCGGCCCGGATAGACCTGCTTGAGCCCCATGGTGGTGGCAACGTAGGGAAGCCCCCAGGCATGGACATGGAACATCGGCGTGATTGGCATATAGACGTCTTCGCGGTGCAGCCGGCCCTGGGAAAGTGGTGTGGCAAGGGTGGACATGACCCCGAGGGTGTGAAGAACCAACTGACGGTGGCTGAAAAAAACCCCTTTGGGGAGGCCGGTTGTGCCGGTTGTGTAAAAGGTAGTGGCCCGTGCATTCTCATCAAAGTCAGGGAAATCAAAGCAGGGCGACGCAGCTGCCAGCAGCTCTTCGTACTCGCCGGTAAAGGGCAGAGGGGTTGCAGGGAGGGCCGGTTCGTCATTCAGGAGGACGTAACCCCTGACAGTGTCGAGCCTCCCCCTGATCTGTTCGAGAATCGGGAGGAAATCGCTGTTTACCAGCAGCAGATCGTCCTCTGCGTGGTCAATGGTATAAAGGATCTGCTCCGGTGAAAGACGGACATTAATGGTATGCAGAACCGCTCCGATCATCGGCACGGCAAAGAAGCACTCCAGGTAGCGGTGGCTGTCCCAGTCCATGACAGCCACAGTATCGCCGGGCTTTACCCCCATCGAGGTGAGGACATTGGCCAGCCGGCAGATCCGCTCGTGCAGTTCACGATAGGTATAGCGGCGCAATTCGCGATACACGATCTCCTGATCCGGTGAGCTTACCATTGGGGCCAGCAGCAGCTGCTTGATCAGAAGCTGATAGTCGTAGGCGGAGCGTGTTCCTTGCAAGCGTATGTCCGTCATGATGAACTCCTCTTTTGGTCTGCTGTAACACTTATTTCCTGACAGCCCCTTACACTGTTTACCTGCAAGGGTTCAGTGGATCCGGATCGTGGAATGGCTGGTGAAACCCCTGAACCCTCCCTCCTGAGGAAGGTCAGCGCTATTGACAATCCGGTTTCGCCCCTCTCCCTTTGCCTGGTACAGTGCAACATCGGCAGACAGGATAAGGTCAGCTGAGGTCGTGCCGTTGTCGGGGAAGGATGCAATCCCTATACTTACGGTAAGGCGGCCCAGCGGCAGCTCCTCCTCGCCTCTAAAAAGCTCGTGTTCGATCCCGTAACGGATTCTCTCAGCCACATACATGGCGTCCGGATGCGGGGTGTCCGGAAGGAGGATACAGAACTCCTCGCCACCGAAACGGGTCACGATATCCATCTCCCGCACCGATCTGCAGAGTATCTTTGCCACAGCCTGCAGAGCACCATCACCGGCCTGATGGCCGCAGAGGTCGTTGTAGAGTTTAAAGCTGTCAAGATCGAGCATCATTATGCTCAGCGGCAGCCCATAACGGGAGCTGCGTGAGAGCTCCTCTTCGATTCTCCGCTCCAGAAAACGCCGGTTATAGACCTCTGTGAGAGGGTCTGTCACGGTGAGCCTCTCAAGCCTGCTGATACCTTCGTAAGACCTTGCCCTGCGGATAAGGGGAGACACATGGCCGACCAGTTGAGTCAGGATATCAAGGTCATGTGCGCTGAACGGGAGATGGTCGGTCCTGTCTGCAAGATTGAGAACCCCAAGGGTCTCACCCTTGCAGAGGATCGGAAGACTTACGAAGGAACCAGTTTTAAAGCGGGGTCTGTGCCCGACTGCAAAACGCCCATCGCTGCCGATATCGATTACCAGAACCGGTCGACCGTTACTGGCCACCTGGCCGGCAATCCCTTTTCCCATGGAGAGTGAAAGCCCGCGCACAAAACCTGAATGCATCCCGCGCGCTGCGGCAATGGTTAGAACTTCACTCCCGCTTTCCCGGAGCATGAGCGAACCGGATTCGGCAGATACCAGCTCTGCACTTCTGTCCAGCAGAGTCTGACAAAGTGTGGTGTTGTCATCAATCTTTGCAAGCTCGCTGACAATACCCAGCAGCTTTTCACAGGAGCTTGCGGGGATGGTGGCATCCCTGTCCAGAAGCATACGCACCAAAGCCATGGTCCGGCCGGTCACCTCGGAAACCTCACCGATCGTGACGACCGGCATGGTCTCCAGCTCTTCCAGTAGAGCTATCGGATCTCGTTCTGACATTCTTGCAAGTTCTTCAACCCGGACCAGGTCTATTGCAGAATCCCTGGCTCCGCCACCAACCAGACAGCTGGGGGCAGTGGAGCAATCCAGGGGAACTGCGAAAAAAAAGAGCCCTGCCGGAGTTCGCTCAATCTGGGGAGAGGCACTACGCACAGACCGCTCCAGAAGTTCGGCCAGGGACGGAGCAGCTATCAGGCTGAATAGGGGGGGAAGTACTCGGCTACCGGCGTGTTGCCACAAAGGGGGACCGCTTTCAGTCACAGACCCCTGATGGCGGATGAATGGTGCAAGGGGATACCCTGACAGAAAAGGTGCATGGCTGATCACCTTGAAGGCCTGGAGTGCATCGCTTTTCTCTTCCAGCTTCATCCAGGACCTCCAATCAGGCTGCACCACCAACGGTTATCTCGGAAATCAGCAGAGTAGGTTGCGCATCGGAAACAGGGACCCCTTGTCCATCCTTGCCGCAGGTGCCGATACCGAACCCGAGGTCGTTTCCCACACGCGCCACGTTCTGCAGCACAGCAGGTCCGTTGCCGGTTAGTGTCGCACCCCGCACAGGCACTCCGATTTCGCCATTCTCGATCAGATAACCCTCTGTTACCTCGAAGACAAAGTCTCCTGTAACCGTATTCACCTGACCTCCCCCCATCTTCCTGACAAAGAGCCCTCGCTGAACCTCGCGGATGATATCCTCTGCCGGGGTATCGCCAGGCGCTATCAGCGTGTTGGTCATTCTGACGATCGGCTTTGCTGCGTAGGATTCGCGGCGGCCGTTACCGGTGGAGACAGCACCGCTCTTCATGGCACTGAGCCGGTCGTAAAGATATCCCTTGAGTATGCCGTTCTCCACCAGCACCGACCGCTGGGCAGGAACCCCTTCGTCATCGAATGAGAAAGATCCTCGGGCATTTGGTATGGTTGAATCGTCGATAACCGTGACCAGGGGAGACGCAACCCGTGTCCCGAGCTTACCGGTGTACACGGAGACCCCTGCCTCCACAAGATCTCCCTCAAGCCCATGACCGATTGCTTCATGGACCATGGTACCGCCCGCCTCGGAAGAGATGACAACCGGCATCATACCGCCGGGAGATTTTTCTGCGCCAAGCATCAGCACCGCCCGTTGTGCCGCGGCACGGCCGATTTCCGCAGGTGGGCGCTGCGCAAGGATCTCCAGGCCACTGAATGACCCAACCGGCTCATAACCCGTCTGAATAACGCCGTTGTCTGATGCCACGGCATTTACCGCAAAGACCACTCCGGTACGGGAAATTTCTACGAACTCACCCAGGGAGTTGGCAATCTGTGCCCTGGATCTACCATCACGATAGCTGACCGCTACCTGCCGGATTCGGTGATCAACCCCTCGTGCAGCCCTGTCCGCCTCCTGAACAAACGCCACCCGACGTTCCAGCGGTACGGTATCAGGAGGCTCAAGAATGGGGAATCCAGCACCTATTGTACGACTGCGCATGTCAATGGCACCCGAAAACTCTTTCCCACGCACTGCACGACTGACGATTCCTGCCAGAGCCAGGAGCGAATCCTCCGTTACCTCGTTGGTATATGCATAGGCTGTTCTCAGGTCGGCTATGACACGGATGCCGACGCCACGGTCACTGCCGGCTATAACTCGCTCTATCTTGCCGTCCTCGCAGCTGATGAGTGTAGCAGCACCCTCTTCAAAGTAGATGTCGGCAAACTCTCCGCCATTGGTCAGGGCCTGCCTGAGTATCCGGCTGATATCCATAGTTTCAAGCAATTGCACTCTCCTCAACCTCTACCAGGCGGATCTCCCGGCTCAAGGATTCTATAAGGGCTCCCATGTCATCTGCAGCCCACCCTTCGCAGATTATCCTGACTATCCCTGACTGCTGATCCACCGTGCTCATTGTCGACATACCCTCATAGGCCTCAAGTACAAACTTGAGGTATACCAGATCACCCCGATCGACATGGAAATATCGGACAGAACTCTCTTCCGGTTCACTTTTCACGTTTCACTCTTCACGGTCTGTAAAGCCACCGGCATTGCACGCCCTTCAATATAGCCCATTTTCAACTCATTATCGGGCGCATCGGAACCGAACTCCGCAGCAGCCTCGGCCAGTGTCACGAAACGGACATTTTGTGCGGAAAGCCGCTCAAGGAGATCGACAAAGGTTTCCTTAAGCGCATTACCTTCAAGCTCTGCATGTATTGTGTGTACATTCAGCCCCGGCTTAAGAAACGAAAGGTAAAGGTCGTTGATGGTTGCCACGGTAATACCGTTCTCGCCAAGGAGTTCATCCATGGTTGGCCAGGTGGAGGGGATCTGCAGGGTATTGAAACGCCTGCCGTTCATCGCAGGGAAGAATGGGCCTGTACCCCGGGAGTCGCTGCAATAGGTAAGCCCCATGGCATCCTGAATTTCAAGCGAATCGGCTGTTACCGTCCAGCCGGGTGCAGCAGTTGTCCGAGCCCGACAGCCGAAGATCTCCTCGAATACCGCGCTGGCCCGACCGAGTTCCATGAGTGCGGCCTGCTTCGGGAGCCATGGCAGATAATCGTGCCACTTGACGTGGTCCCAGCAGTGGATCCCCACCTCATGTCCTGACTCTTTTGTGCCGAGCAGAACAGCAGGCAGACGCTCCCCGATATACGGGGGGGGGAGCAGAGTTCCGTAGAGCATAGTCCGCAGGCCATACATCGATGGTGCACGGGTGCGGAGCATCTTGCGGAGAAATCCCTTCTTGAATATCCTTCGGACTGCTTTCCCTGAATTGTCAGGACCAAGGGAAAAGTAAAATGTTGCCCGGATACCGAACCGTGCAAGGATCTCAAGCAGGTTCGGTACGCCGTCGCGGGTTCCGATGTAGCTATCCACGTCAACCTTGAGGGCGATGGTGCTCTGTTCCATTGTCAAAAAACACTCCCTCCAGAACCGGACAGCTTCAGAGCCTCTTTAGAAAGGGAAATCCAGTGAACCGTAAAGCTGAATCCCCGAATATCCTTCAATCCGTCCGAACTCCTTTGAGACCTCCATTTTCCTGGCCTCAATGCTCAATGCCCCCAAAAACGCCTTTACTCGTATCCCTCCACCGTAATGGTACGCAGTCAATACGTCGTCATCCTTGAAGGTTGGCAATGAAGGGTCGCCTCTGTTGATCAACTTGAACATTGAATAGTGGAATCCCACGCCAGCCAGGGCATACAGATCAAGGATCTGAAACGGAGCGATTGCCTTCACCGTCAGCATTACCGGAATGGCACTCAACTCCAGGTCATAATTGT
>JAYSLX010000128.1:0-2833 GCA_043725245.1 Geobacteraceae bacterium
CTTCAGCATCTTTCTCTGCATGTCAGTCTTCCTCCCCTAATAGTCCGTTATCTATCAGTCTGGTCTGTCCTATCTTCACTGCCAAGGCAAGAACGGTGCAATCATCAGCGCAGGTGCACTCCTTCAGGCTCTCTCCCTCACGAAACTCAACATAGTCTATGGTCGCCATGGGCTCGCGTTCAACAGAGGCAAGTGCTTGCTCGCGAAGCGTTGCAATATCAGTTACTCCACGCTTGAAAGCAGAACGGGCAGATGCAATGGCCCGACTGAGACAAAGCGCGCTCTGCCGCTCCGAAGAGGAGAGGTATTTATTTCGCGAACTCATGGCAAGGCCATCCGACTCTCGTATGATCGACATCCCGATTATCTCGACGGCCATGTTCAGGTCGGACGACATCCTGCGAATGACCGCCAGCTGCTGGTAATCTTTCTTGCCGAAGAACGCCGTGTGAGGCATTACGATATTGATGAGCTTGCAGACAACAGTGGTCACTCCTCGGAAATGCCCTGGCCGGCTGGCTCCGCAGAGCGGTAGCGTTAGCTCTTCAACATCCACAAAGGTCTGAAAATCCTTCGGATACATCTCTCCCGCATCTGGCGCAAAGACAACGTCAACCCCGGCTTCTTCTGCAATCCGTAAATCTCGTTCCCTATCGCGTGGATACAACTCGAAATCCTCACCCACGCCAAACTGTGCCGGGTTGACAAAAATGCTCAGCACAAGGAGGTCGCAGCACCGACGGCCCTCACGGATCAGGGATGCATGTCCCTCGTGGAGATACCCCATGGTCGGGACGAAGGAGATCCTCTTCCCTGCTCCTCTAGCCTCCGAAGAAATGGCCTGCATCTCGGCTATGGAAGTGACTATTCGCATATCAGTTGAACGAGTGGGCATCTGTCGGAAATTCCCTTGATTTGACCTCGGTGATATAAGCATTTACCGCATCTGCAATGACGGCTTTGACATCAGCGTATCTCTTGACAAATTTCGGTGAGTATTTTTCACAGAGGCCAAGAATGTCGTGAAGTACAAGAACCTGTCCGTCGCATCCTGGTCCGGCACCGATCCCGATAGTGGGAATCGAAAGCTTTGCGCTGATCCGGCTGGCGAGCTTCTGCGGAATCCCTTCAAGAACAACCGCGAAGGCCCCGGCTTCCTCCACCGCGATGGCGTCCTCATATAGCTGGTCTGCCTGCTCCTCATGCTTCCCCTGCACGCGATAGCCACCCATCCGGTGAATCGACTGCGGAGTGAGCCCTATGTGGGCCATGACCGGTATATCCATAGCAGTAATAGAACGAATCGTTTCGGTCATGTTGGCTCCCCCCTCCAGCTTGACAGCAGCTGCTCCCCCCTCCTTGATAAGCCTTCCGGCATTCAGGCGGGCCTGAGGTAGCTCCACCTGATAGGAAAGAAAGGGCATGTCAGCCACAACAAACGCCTTCGGGTTGGCTCGCATGACAGCTCTGGTATGGTAGATGACCTCATCCATAGTCACCGGCAGGGTGTTCTCGTACCCGGCCACCACCACCCCCAGGGAATCCCCCACAAGGATGATGTCGATACCACAGGAGTCGAGGATCCGCGCGGTAGGATAGTCGTAGCAGGTAAGGACGCTGATCGGAGTCCCTTCTGCCTTCATCTTCTGGATATCGAGTATGGTCGTCTGCTTTCTCATATAATCCCAAGCTTCATCCAAAAATAAAAAAAACGCCCCGTTACCGGATGGCGTTTTTCCATACGCACGGGAAATTAACATCCCGAGTTAGCGCTGGCTATTGCCGTCCGTCCCGGTTCACCAATGAATCCAGGCGGTATAAATGAAAAAGGCAGGATAGGTTTCTGAGGCTCCGCTCATGTAGCGGTCCTTACCTTTCCTGCCCCGATGTAACATAACAGGGTTATGAATGTCTATAATTATTTTATTAGTCGCCGAACGACTTCATCATTTCCAGCTCTTTCACCACTGCTTTGCTGTCATCGCGACGTTTTTCGAGATCGTCAAAAACCCCGATAACCATCTTACCGACAGATGCAACTGCCTGTTTGATCTCCTTGCCGTCTTCCACCTGACGTCCGGTTGCCCCCACCATCTCTTGCGTCATGTCCTTGATGGTGTTGACGGCTCGAAGGATGTTGCGGGTGGCATTAGCCTGCTCCTTGGAAGCCGTAAAAATCTGCGCGGTCATGTTGCTTACGTCCTCAATTGAACCGGTAACCATCTGCACGCTCCTGGCCTGCTCCTGTGTGGTTATCCGAATCTGGTTTGTCATATCCATCGCCTTGTTGGAGCTGTTCAGGATAACTTGAAGGGACTCGCCAGTTTCGTGACCCAGCTTAACCCCCTTCTGAACGAGATCCTTGGTCAAGGTGACATTGCTGGCAGCTGCCCTTGACTCAGTCATGATCTCTTCAATGATACCGGTTATCTCGCCTGTAGACTGACCTGTCTGCAGAGACAGATTGCGGATTTCGTCAGCCACGACACCAAAACTCTTGCCGTATTCACCTGCCTGTGCAGCTATGATGGAGGCATTCAGGGCCAACAGGTTTGTCCGTTTTGTAATGTCGTTTATAACCCCTACAATGCTCTCGATCCGACTGCTATTCTCAGAAAGTCGCTTGATCCCCTCGTAGGAGAGATCAACGGAACGCTGTATCTCGGCAAGCGAAGCAATGGTCTCATCCACTACCGCACTGCCCCGGTCAGCCTGGGCCTTAACCTGGCTGGAGACCTGGTGTGAAATGACCGTGGTTTTCTCAACATCGGCAATGGTGGCATTGACCTCTTCCATTGCCGAAACCGATTTGTAAACGGTTTCGGAGAGGGCA
>JAYSLX010000129.1:0-17310 GCA_043725245.1 Geobacteraceae bacterium
AGTGTTATAAGGCAATACAGAGAATGCATTATAACATATCTATACGTAATTGCTTAGCTTTTTATACAACAAGGCTTAAGTCAATGACATTGCCTTTAACCTATTAATGCCGCTATCCTCAACAGCAATATAGATCATGATAGATGGTTCTACCCTGTTGTAAAGCAGTGCGCTACTTTACCGTAAGGACAAAATACGTATAATGGCGGTCATCCGAAATCTTATAGCTGAATGGAGAAGACAAATGGCAGAAGAAAAAAAAGAATCCTGGCTTAACTGGCTGGCACTTACAACCGTCATCCTTGCGGTATGCGCAACACTCTCCACCTTCAAGGGCGGGGGCTTCTCGACACGTTCGGTCATGAGCCAGACCCAGGCATCGGACCAGTGGGCCTTTTTCCAGTCAAAAAGTGTCAAGAGCTACCTTTATGAGATGCAGAGGGACAAGCTTGAACTGGAACTGAAGGCAATGGGAACGAAGCTCTCTCCTCCTGTTATGGCTGAGTATGAAAAGAGAATCGCCGACTACTCCAAGAAGATCCTTAAGTATGACGGAGAAAAGACCGAAATACAAAAAGATGCTAAAAAATTCGAAGGGATTCGGGATGATGCACAGAAACACTCCCAGGCTTTTGGCCTGGCGGTGATCTTCCTGCAGATCGCGATTTTGCTTTCGTCCATAGCCGCACTGCTCAAGCAGAAATATATCTGGCTGATTGGTGTGGCAGTAGGATTTGTTGGAATCGTTTATTTTGTCAACGGATTCCTGTTGTTTGTCTGAACCGGCAGGTTCAGGTTCATGAGACTTTCATGTATTCTGCCAGATGTAGAGAAACCACTTTTCAGATACCGCAGCATCTGATTTGACAGGGAATAAGTGTTGGGTACACTTCAGCTGCGATTCATTGAGCAAGAGCAAGGAGACAACATGAATATTCACGAGTACCAGGCCAAGGAAATTCTTAATGGATTCGGAATCCCGGTTCCGCGCGGCCGGGTGGCCCTCACTGCTGATCAGGTGGAACGGGCAGCAAAGGAGTTTGGTGGACGCTGCGTGGTGAAGGCGCAGATCTATGCAGGCGGACGAGGAAAGGCTGGCGGAGTAAAGCTGGTACATCACCCGGAACAGGCACAGGAATTCGGCAAGGAACTCTTCGGGAAGCGCCTGGTAACGCCTCAGACGGGACCGGAAGGTCTCAAGGTCCGCAGGATTCTTGTGGAGGAAGCGGTTGATATCGCCCGCGAGTTTTATCTCTCGATCACCCTGGACCGGAACACTTCCCGCTACAGCCTGATCGCCTCGGCAGAGGGGGGGGTGGAAATCGAGGAGGTTGCCAGGAAGAGCCCTGAAAAGATCCATGTTCTTCCCATTGACCCTTTCACCGGCCTTCGCCCCTACCAGGCCCGGGCAATCGCCCTGGCTCTGGGGTTGACCGGCAGCGTTTGCGAGGATTGCGTGGAGTTGATCCAGAACCTCTACCGCTGCTGCCTGGAAAAGGACTGCTCACTTGTCGAGATAAACCCGCTGACCGTGACCAAGGCAGGCTGGCTTCTGGCAATGGATGCCAAGATCAACTTCGATGACAACGCCATGTTCCGTCACCGTGAGTACCCGGACATGCTGGACTACTCCCAGCTTGACCCTCTGGAGATCAATGCCGGCAAGTACGACCTCTCCTACATCAAACTGACCGGCAACATTGGCTGCATGGTAAACGGCGCAGGGCTTGCCATGGCAACGCTGGACGTGCTCAAGGAGTGCGGAGGAGAGCCTGCCAACTTCCTGGACGTGGGGGGCGGGTCAACTCGCGAGAAGGTGGCCGAGGCGTTCAAGATCATCCTGGAGGATGAAGACGTGAAGGGTGTCTTCGTCAACATCTTCGGAGGAATCATGCGCTGTGACGTCATCGCCCAAGGGATCATAGAGGCAGCGGCAGAGGTCAAGTGCACCCTCCCGATTGTGGTCCGGATGGACGGGAGCAAGGTGGAAGAAGGGAAGCTGCTCCTGGCAGGCTCAGGACTCAATGTTCAGACCGCAGACACCCTTGGCGAAGGGGCACAGAGGATCGTGCAGATGCTGGGTTGACAGGCGGCTTCGAAAAAAATATCTTGTGAGAGAAGGAATCAGACATGGCTATTCTGATAAATAAAGACTCAAAAGTCCTCGTCCAGGGGATTACCGGCCGAAGCGGCCTCTTCCATACGCAGCAGTGCCGGGACTACGGCACCCATATAGTCGCCGGCGTTACACCCGGTCGTGGCGGCATACATATCGAGGGGATACCGGTGTTCAATACGGTGGCCGAGGCAGTTCATTACACCGGTGCCACGGTTTCCATGATCTTCGTTCCACCGCCAGGAGCTGCGGATGCAATACTTGAGGCTTGCGACGCAGGGTTGGAACTGGCGGTCTGCATTACTGAAGGTATTCCGGTCCGCGACATGGTGCTTGCACGCCGAATCCAGAGGGAGAGCAAGACCCGACTTATCGGTCCCAACTGTCCCGGCGTCATCACTCCGGGACAGTGCAAGTTGGGGATTATGCCCGGCTACATTCATAAGCCGGGCAATATTGGCATAGTTTCCCGAAGCGGAACCCTTACCTACGAGGCGGTGAAGCAGGTGACTGATGCCGGCCTCGGTCAGTCCACCTGTGTGGGCATAGGCGGGGATCCAATCATCGGAATGAACTTCATCGATGTTCTCAAACTCTTTAACGATGACCCCGAGACCGAAGGGGTCCTTATGATCGGAGAGATCGGCGGTGGGGCTGAAGAAGACGCGGCAAACTGGATCAAGGAGAACATGAAGAAGCCGGTCGCAGCTTTTATCGCCGGGGTCACAGCCCCTCCGGGGAAAAGGATGGGGCATGCAGGTGCCATCATCACCGGAGGCAAGGGAAAGGCCGAAGACAAGATCAGCACACTCCAGGAGTGCGGTGTAACCGTGGCAATCAGCCCGACAAAAATGGGTGAGGCAATGCTAGCGGCTCTCAAAGGCGCCTAACTGGCGAATTTGAATTGACAAAAGGAGAGTCATTACTTATTCTCACACATACAATTGAATATTAATGATGAAGTCAGATTTGAGATGATACCGAGGCAGCAAGGAGAAGGCGACTGAGGCGTACCGGAAGGTACGTTGAAGGAAGCTGACGACGATGCAACGCCGGTAGTGCTCAAATATGCCTTCATCTATTGCTTATCGAGAGTGGTGGAGGGACAGGCCCTGCGAAACCACAGCAACCGGTCCGGCAACGGACGACAGGTGCTAATTCCTGCCCAGCAGTATGGGCAAAGATAAGTGAGGAGCTTGCAAAATAGATCTATATCCAAGCCCTTGCTCGTCTGAGCAGGGGCTTTTTTCATCACACAGTGCGAGTACGTTAATGCCTTATGGAATCGTAAAAGAAAAGGCCGTAACCTTCGACACCGACCTTCGGCTTGAAAGCGGACGGATCCTCGGGCCGATCACCATCGTCTACGAGCTCTACGGAAAGTTGAACGCCGACCGTTCCAACGCCATTCTGGTTGGCCACGCCTGGACTGGCAACGCCCACCTTGCAGGCAAGTATAGCGAGGATGACCCCAAGGCGGGTTGGTGGGACGCCATCGTCGGTCCCGGCTCTCTCCTTGATACGGACCGCTACTGTGTCATATGCTCCAACGTAATCGGCTCATGTTGCGGATCAACCGGCCCCACCTCCATCAACCCGAGGACAGGCAAGCGTTACAACCTCGGCTTTCCGGTGGTCACGGTGCGCGACATGGTTCGTGCCGAGGCTCTCCTCCTTGATTACCTCGGGATAGACAAGTTGGTGACGGTCCTCGGTGGCAGCATGGGAGGGATGCAGGCTCTGGAGTGGGCCACGCAGTTTCCTGAGCGGATCTCTTCAGCAGTGGTGCTTGCCACTTCGCCGCGTCCCTCGGCCATGGCCATATCGCTCAATGCCGTGGCCCGCTGGGCGATCTTCAACGATCCGACATGGAAGAAGGGTGAATACAAGAAAAATCCCAAGGACGGCCTTGCCCTGGCGCGCGGCATCGGCCACATCACCTTCCTCTCCGACGAGTCGATGACCGCCAAATTCGGTCGCCGCTTCAACGCCAAGGACGGCCTCTTCGATTTTTTCGGGCAGTTTGAGGTCGAACGCTACCTTAATTACAACGGTTACGGCTTTGTTGACCGCTTCGATACCAATTCGTTTCTGTATCTCGCCAAGGCCCTGGATCTCTACGACGTGGCCTGGGGGTGCGAATCGCTGGAAGAGGCATTCGAGCCGGTCAAGGCCCCGATCCAGTTCTTTGCCTTTACCTCGGACTGGCTCTATCCGCCTGCCCAGACAGAGGAGATGGTAACCGCCTTAAAGAACCTCGGCAAGCCGGTGGAGTACCATCTGATCAACTCCCCCTACGGACACGACGCCTTTCTGCTGGAGCACGAGACCTTCACACCGCAGGTCAGGGAGTTTCTGGGAAGGATTCCCCAATAGATGTCCAACCAGCCATTTTCGGCATAAAAAGCAAGAATCATCCCCGTCCTGCCAGGATCTCCTCGTACAGTCGCAGATATGTCGCAGCCTCCAGCTCTGGGGAGTGGCTCCCCTCTACCAGCTGCCGGCCTCCCATTCCCAGCCGTCGATATAGCTCCTGATCTGTCATGAGCAGTTCAGCCTTGTTGATGAATTCTTCTGTATTCCGATACAGCAGCCCGTTAACTCCGTCAGTCACCAGCGAACGGTTCCCTTCGATATCGGAAGCCAGCACCGGTTTTTCCCAGGACATTGCCTCCAGCAGGCTGTTTGCCATCCCCCCTTCGAAATGGGATGTGTTGAGCACCACCGCCGCCTTGCGGTATAGATCATCCATATCAGGATGACCAACAACTCCAAGATATCTGGCGAAGGGGTAATCCGGAAGCATCGAAAAAAGCTGCGCCGCGTATTCCTGGTTCAGCACAGGTCCTGCTATCTGGAAACGGACTTCCGGGTGCTGCCTGTGGAGTTCGGCCAGCGGTTTCAACGGGAAGAGCAGATTCTTGACCGGCCTTATTCCGGCCGGAAGCAGAAAAATGAATTCATCCGACTCCCCAGATTCGGCAAGAACGTCATCGATAGCCGGAGGATCCACCCCCTGTGGGATTACAACGATGTGAGCAGCCAGATCAGGGGCTTGCATGGCAAGTCGTGCCCCTACAACCTTATGGAAAGCGACGACAGATGAGGCTGAGCCAAGATTGGCCAGCACGTCTTCTCTCCTGCCGTCGACAAGAGCTTCATAGACGTCTGAACCGGTAAGCGTAATAAGATAAGGGAGCCCGCTTTGCTCTCTTATTTTGCGGGCAACACTCCCGCCAAGATGGGCGTGAAAGGCGTGGCATATGTCAAATCTTCCAGAAATGACAGTTGAGACTGCCATTTCAATGGAAAGTTCATCCAGTGAGAATACGCAGAGATCGCATCCCTGATGCCGCAGGTACCGCTCCAGGCGTTGGACTGTAAGCGCATTGCCTCGCACTGCTTCACTGTAATAGGGGGTTATCAGGGCAACCCGCATAGCCTTTTCCTCCGAAAGCCATAGTAGGCGCATAGGTGAGACCCTGCAAGGCGAATCTCCAAGGCAATCTCCTTGTTGACTGCTTGGTTTAATGTTATTCTCCGGGCATCCTACCCGGGAGTCAGTCAATGAAACTGGTAATTCTTGGCAGCGGCACCTCGACCGGTGTTCCGATGGTCGGCTGTGGCTGCCCGGTCTGTACCTCCACCAATCCTCGTGACAAGCGAACCCGTACCTCCCTTCTTGTGGAGTCAGCCGGGCGTTTCATCGTGGTGGACACATCCACCGATCTCAGACAGCAGGCGATACGCGAAGGCCTGCCGCGGATCGATGCGGTGCTCTTCACCCACTCCCATGCTGACCATGTCAATGGCATAGACGACCTGCGCGGCTTCAATTTCATCCATCGCCGGATTGTTCCCTGTTATGCGGAAGAGTCCACTATGTCGGACATTGTCGGCCGTTTTCCCTACATTTTCAAAGGACAGGAGGTCGAAGGGTACGCCCCGCTTCTGGAGGCACACACTATCAGCACGCCGTTTGAACTGTACGGCTGCCTGATCAGACCTGTGCCGCTTCTTCACGGGCCTTATCCAGCCACTGGCTACCGTTTCAACGATGCTGCCTATCTTACTGACTGCAGCCGCATCCCGCCTGAATCACTGCCTCTGCTTAACGGCCTGGAATTGCTGATCATCGATGCTCTCCGCTACTCACCGCACGAGAATCACTTCAATATAGCCGAGGCTTTGGAGATAGTGGCTGAACTCCGACCGCAGCGGGCCGTTCTGACCCACCTTACCCACGAGGTTGCTTACCACGAAGGTTCCCGTCTTCCCCAAGGTGTGGAGTTCGCATACGACGGAATGCCCTTCGATTTCACATAACACCTTGCATTACGGTATCCCTAAAGTATCATTAAGTCGAATCTCCAGAGGTTTCCTTTAATGCCCAAGGACATTCGCCTTCACGGCGTGACAGACAATAAGATCGAGTATTACCTGATTGCCGCCGGTGCCGAGGCACACAGACGGTTTTTCTTTAATATCGACGAATCGGGAGACGGCGCCATCCGCGTCTTCTCGCCGGGGAACGAACTGGTCCTTGGCCGCGACGGAATAAGGCATCGCGGCAATGGCGGGTCGTTCTGCGAGTACATGTTCGGTGTGGACCAGCCATTGGCAGACCTGGCCAAGAGCGAGGTGATCAATCGACTGGTCATGTACGGCGCTTGCTATGAAAAGGGTAGCGGTTCCCTTGTCTTTGGTGACCGGACTGACGGATCACTCAGCTTTGAGAAGATATTTTTCGACGGCAATGCCCTCTGCAACTACTTCTTTTTCACCAACTCATCCTATCTGGAAGGTCCTCCAAAACAGCAGCAGGAGATGCTGCTGAAGCTTCTCGGGAAGGCTATCAAGCGTTCATCGGCCGTGGGAGCCGGACTGGACAACACAATCATCGACGAAATGCTTCTCCTGCTGGACAACCCGCATGCGCAGCTCTTTCTCTTCAAGTTGATCAACCGCCGTCACCTTGAGTATCACAAGCTTTTTGAGTCTCTTTACTCAAAGAGCAAAAAGATCGCGGACGAGGATTTTGAGCTCCTTACGGCTCTTGCCGCGGAGCAGGGGATCGACCGTTACCAGCAGGAGCGGATCCGGATAGATGTTATGTACAAGCACCCCGACAACAAGAGGATAGTCGATGAATACAAGAACATCCTTATCTCCTGCAACCGCAAGGGGGAGATCAATAAACTCGAGAATGCGCGCCTTACGAGACTGAAGACTCTTTCTGTCAGGAACAAGATCCCTGGTGCCCTCTTCTATACCCTTGACGAGTTGCTTAAGAAGGACAAGAGGATCGTTGTGCTCGAGGAGAGCGAGTATATCTCCGAAACCCGTCAGATCATGGAAGGGATATTCCTGGCCGAGAGACAGATAGACAGCACTATCGACCGTGACGACATGATCAAACTCCTCTTTGCCAAGAAAAAGGCTACAGAAAACCGAGAACACGCCTTCGAAGAGATACTCCTTGATTCCAGCAAACTCTGCGACGAGAAGATTCGCGATGGTGCAGATGCCTCCTTGCTGGAGGGGTTCACGCATCTGATCACTTATTTCGACCGCTATGACTCGACCTCCTCTATCATCAACCAGCTGGCCTTCATGGAAAACGTTCGGATAACTGAGGAGATGATCCGCAGCATCCTTGGCAACAAGCACGAGTTCGATATTCTCCGTCCCGGGCTCTTTGAAGAGCTTTTCATAGCAGGGATAGCTGACAACAAGTACCTGGGCAAGTACGGCTACAAGAAACTGATCACCTTGACCAAGGGATTGCAACAGATCGAGGAAAAGCGGATGTCTACTGCCGAGTTGCTCAGTCAACTACTCGTGCTGGACGAAGAGGAGCGGACCTACCTTACGGTTTTGAGGCATGTGCGTGAGCGGATCAGGAACTTTTACTCGAAATACTCTTCCAAAACCGATCAGGATGAGCTTAAGAGGGAGACTACGGACGAATTGTACCACCGAAAGCAAATCTCAGGCGAGATCCCTGACTATCTCTTCAACGAAGCCATCCTAACCATAAAGAAGGAGGCGATCTACCTGCACAGTCTTCTTCCCGAGGTGATTGGAGGAAGGGACGTGACTCTCAGGGAGGATTTCCTGGAAAACTCCGGATTGGACCGCTTCTACGTTGAGGAACTTGAGCGTGAGTACTTCGAACTTAACGAACTGGATATGGATGCTCTGTACCAGATAAGAAAAGGCCTTAACTAGTTCAAACTCTTCCTCCCCGAATCGGAAACTGCTTTCCTCTTGACACACTCCCCTTCAATATCTAGACTGCTCACTGTGTAGTAAATCTACTCAGGAGCAACCAATGCCCTCTACAAAGGCCGGTATGACGGCCATCCGCAACAAGATCCTCGGATTCGGGAAGGAGAACCTCGAAGAGATGCTTCATGCCCTGGCCGAAGGGGCAAGAATTGTCTCGGGGAAGGAGAGGATAAGAGTCTACCTTGAGGACCTTACCCGTGGCGCCCTTACCTGCTTTCATGCATCAGGTCCACATTCGGACAGACTCCGTGAGGCCACATTCCCCATTATATCCGGTGAAGCCATTGTCTCTGCCGTTTTTGTCTCCCAGTCTCCGGCTGAATTCCTGAGGGGCGGGCAGAACGACCTTCCTCTGGATCATGACCTGGCCGAACATTGCGAGATTGTCTCTTCACGATTGTTACCCATAACCAGCCACGGCAAATCCATCGGCGTTGTCTGCATCGACCAGAATCGGGTCGGAGATCTCCAACCTTCCTGGGGTAAAGGGTTTCTGGAGGAATTTCTTGCCCTGGTGGCGGACAATATCGATCATGCACGCATCTATCACCAGCAGTTGCTTCTGGCGCGCAGGGTAGACGAGTACAAGCGCCGTGAGGCGGCATCCTTCATGGTCAAGTCAGCAGTACGGCTTATTGACCGTCTTACCCTCGCGTCGGTCCTGGTACCGATGAAGCGGCCGGATGGCGGCACTGCCTTGGAGATACTTGCCAGCCACTCAGAAGACTATGCCTTAAAGGCTCAGTATGACGAGCTCGGAGCAATAGACCTGGAACGAGGGAAGTCGCTTATCTCCCGGTTCATCGACAACAGGGCGGTTATTACCGACGAACGGCTCCTGCTCCCCTTGTCCATACAGGATCTCTCCAAGTATACTCTCCAGAAACCTGCTTTGACCGCGCAGATGTCACTGAAATCCCTTTACGTGGTTCCACGATTCGACCCTTCAACGAGGAAGGTTATCTGTCTGGTCAACTACTTTACCCGGGGACTGTACCGTTTCTCAGACTTTGAGATGGGGCTCCTGCAGACCCACGCGGAGATGGTGGAGCGGGTCATTCATGAGATCGGCGGTGAACATCTTGAGATACGGGTGCTTGCGGAGATATCTGAACTTCTCAAGGAGCGTAACGAGGAGTTGCAGCCATTCCTCACCAAGGTTCTTTCCAAAGCCACAGAACTTATAGGCGCAGACACCGGAAGCATTGCTCTGGTCAGAGAGATCGAAGGGGAAAAGTTCCTTGTGGTTGAAGATGGAGAGGGGAACATCATCGGTGCGAAAAGCAAGGAGTGGCTCAAGAAACATATTCCTCCGTTCAGGATAGGTGGAGGTGAACTCGCGCCGGAGGAGAGAAGCCTTACCGGTTTCGTGGCATGGGCCAAGCATCCGAAGATCATAGCCGATGTTGAAGAGGAAAAGGGGGGCGAAGGGTTTCACCGTTCCATGAGCGACCTTATCAGAAGCGAGATAGCTGTCCCTATTATCAGCGACGATGAGGTTATCGCCGTAATCTGCCTCAACTCGATGAAGCCAACCTATTTCACCGAAGAGCACAAGCGGATATTGCAGCTCATTGATCGTCTGACAGCCCGCCAGATCTCAGATATCCAGCGGATAGAGACCCTCCAGAGTGAGGTGCAGCGGCTACAGACCGACGTGGCCTACAAGGATCCACAGATATCCTCCTATCGGCTCGGCAACATCATAGGGATCAGCCGCAAGGCACAGGAGATCGTGGATTTCATAAATACCGTTGCCGACCCTCTCTTTAACCGGATAACACTCTGGAGCAAGAATGTCCTCCTTGAGGCGACCATCGGGCTTCCTTCCATCCTCGTGACCGGGCAGACCGGTGCCGGCAAGGAGTTTTTTTTCAATAACCTCTACAATAAATTAAACGAGCTCTATCGGCGGGAGATAAACCCTAATGGAGAACTGCCGGTAAAAAAGACCAACATTGCGGCCTACAGTGGCGAACTGACCTATTCGGAGCTTTTCGGTCACAAGAAAGGGGCCTTCACTGGCGCATATACCGACCGGAGGGGTATCCTGGAAGAGGCCCAGGGAGGGATTGTCTTTCTGGACGAAATCGGTGACGCCGACCCAAAGACCCAGGTGCAGCTCCTCCGCTTCCTCGACAACGGTGGTTTCTTCCGGCTGGGCGAAAACCAGGAGCGTTTTAGCCGTGTCCTGCTGGTGGCCGCGACCAACCGGAACCTGATGGAGGAGATTGGCAAGGGAAACTTCAGGGAAGACCTCTACCACCGGCTCACCGAGCTGTCGGTAAAGGTACCGTCGCTCAACGAGCGGCGTGAGGATATCCCTGACCTTGCAACCCACTTCATGGGAAAACTCTACCGCACCTACCGCGACCGGAACAGGCCCGACGATACCCCCCCAGCTCTCACAAACGAGGCAAAACAGGTGCTCATGGGGCATACCTACAAAGGAAACATCCGAGAGCTGCGCAGTATACTCCTTCGCGCGCTCTTCTTCCGCCTCGGCAAGGTGGTGACGGGCGACGATATCCGTCGAGCAATCCGCGACGGCATGCACGAGTCGTTACCAACAGCCAGCCAGGCACTTACGGAGCAGGTTGCCGACGAAATATTGTCACATCTGGGGAAAGGTCAAGATTTCTGGGAGGCAGTCTACGAGCCCTATTCGCACAACATCATCTCGCGTGATGCGGTAAGACTGGTTGTGGAGCGGAGTAGGAACGTTGCAGGACGACAGATGCCTCAGGTTGCCCGTCACCTCAAGGCGATCCAAGGGGACATCAATGGAAATGAAGAAGAGCGGCGAAAATTTTTCAAATTCAAGAATTTCTTATACAAGACGGTGAAGATTTGAAGGTTTTTGAATGGGGTTTTACTTATTCATGTGACGTTTGCGAAACAAGGTCAGATTCATGGGTTTGATCTCGAACCGAGGCCTCAGATTCGACGGCTATTCCTGGAATCAAATAGAGAGTGAAACTTAATTCCAATAATTTCATCATAAGCTTAATTAGCCCCTGTCAAGAAGCCGACCTAGCATGACTATTGTTAGGGCAGAAAGCATAAGTAGTTGAATGATGGATTTTTCTCTGGGCTATCAACAATACTATCCTGAAGTTATCAACAGAACCTGTGGAAAAAATTTACCAATAGCCAGTTAAGTTAATTATATTAATAGGTTGTGAAGTGTTCAAATGTTGACAACCTAGTATATCCAGGAGGTTATGCCGAGCCGGCTTAGTCATTGATTTGACGCTTTTAAGAGGTAATTTGCGGTAAAACAAAAAAATGCCCCGATGTAGGAGGGGAACATCGGGGCCAAAAAGAGGGAAGATGTTTTTTATGTCTTCCTTGTTTTATATATAAGCTAGATGTATGCCAATTCAAATATGTTGTATTTGCGATGTTTTTTATTGGGATGTGGTGGTTTTTGTGATTAGATTATGAACAATACTGTGAAAATATTGAAGGATTGCCCTGTTTGTCTCAAGGGGATGAAGAGGACCTACCTGAAAACAATAAATATCTTTGTAATGAAAAAATCGGTGACCAGAATCAGCACCGATGACAGAACCACTGCCCGTTTTGCCGATGCCCCGACCCCCTCTGCACCCCCTCTGGTGGTGAGCCCAACGTAACAGCCGATCATTACGATGATGAATCCGAAGACAGCAGGCTTTACCACCCCCTCTATCAGATCCTGGAAAACCATAAATTGTGGGAGCGACTTGTAGTACATGAGCGGGTTGATTTCGTAGCCGGCCGCGATTATGTATCCCCCCAGCAGTGCAACGGTATCGGTGAGGATGACTAGTAGCGGCATGGCTAGTACCGTTGCCTTGAGTCGTGGCGTGACCAGTCGTTTTATGACGTCGGTTCCCTCCACTCGCATTGCATCGATCTGTTCGGTGACGACCATGGTGCCGAGTTCTGCAGTGATTGCCGAACCTACTCGGCCCGAGATCATGAGAGAAGCAAGGACCGGTCCGAGTTCCTTCACCATGGTTACGCAGACCATGCCACCCACGTAGCTGGTTGCTGCAAAGGGTTTCAGCTGGATAAGCGCCTGAAGGGCCATAACCATTCCGGTAAAAAGACCGGTTAGGCAGCTTATGAAAATGGAGTCTACGCCGATCTTCTCGAATTGGCTGGCGAATTCCCTGTAATAGAAGGGGGGAGAAAAAATTCGAAGGAGTGCTTTGGCCGAAAGGGTGCAGAACTCCTGGATTTGCAGAAAAAAGAGCTTGAGCCTGCGTTCAAGGTAGTCGAAGGTCATGGCTCATTCAGGGCGTAACGGATGGCCTCTCTGGCATCCTCGATGAAGATGAAATTGAGATCATTCCGGACAGCTTCCGGGATGTCTTCCATGTCATCCCGGTTTCTGGTCGGCACAAGGAGGGTTCGGACACCAGCGCGACGCGCTGCCAACGCCTTCTCCTTAAGTCCGCCGATCGGGAGAACCCTGCCGGTAAGAGTTATCTCTCCGGTCATGGCAACGTCGCGCCTTGCCGGCAAGCCTTTCAATAGTGAAACCAGGGAAGTAAACATGGCTATTCCCGCCGAAGGCCCGTCCTTGGGGATGCTCCCGGCCGGCACATGCACATGTATGGTTGTATCGGTGAGATCTGATTCATGGATTCCCAGCTCTTCCCTGTTCGCCTCAACAAATGAAAGGGCTGCCCGGGCTGACTCCTTCATTACTGCCCCGAGAGAACCGGTGAGAATCAGTTCCTCTTTTCCCTTCATCTTGGTCGCCTCGATGAATATGATGTCCCCGCCACTCTCTGTCCAGGCCAGCCCGGTAACTACGCCGACCCGGTCCTGTTCGGCTGCCACCTCGTTGTAAAACTTGCGGGGGCCGAGAAACTCCTCGACCACAGCAGGAGTAATCTCGCTTCGAACCGGTTTCCCCTGTGTAAACTCCTTTGTAACCTTGCGGCAGATGGAGGCGATGTTGCGTTGCAGGTTTCTTACCCCGGCCTCTCGTGTGTAGTTTGCAATAATTGCCCTGATTGATTCATCCGTGAATGTGGGCGACTGCTCAGCCAGTCCGTTTTCTTCGAGCTCACGGTTTATCAGGAAGCGGGAGGCGATGGCTTCCTTTTCCTCGGAGGTGTAGCCGGAGAGGTGAAGGACCTCCATCCTGTCCTTGAGGGCCGGTGGTATCGGGTCGAGCTGATTGGCAGTGGTGATGAACATGACATTTGAAAGGTCGAACGCGACATCCAGGTAGTGGTCGGTGAATGTGCTGTTCTGTTCCGGATCAAGGACCTCCAGAAGGGCGCTGGCAGGGTCGCCTCGGAAGTCGAGGCCGATCTTGTCAACCTCGTCAAGCATGAATACCGGGTTGTTGTTCCCTGCACGGTATATTTCCTGGATGATCCTTCCTGGAAGGGCGCCGATGTAGGTGCGGCGGTGGCCGCGGATTTCTGCCTCGTCGCGCATCCCTCCCAGAGACATCCGGATGAATTTTCGTCCAAGGGCTCGTGCGATGGATTTCCCCAGTGATGTTTTCCCGACTCCTGGCGGGCCGACAAAGCAGAGGATAGGTCCCTTCATCTTTGCCTTAACGGTCCGGACAGCCAGGTATTCGAGGATTCGCTCCTTCACCTTCTTCAGGTTATAATGGTCCTCGTCAAGGACCCTCTCCGCCTCGTTGATGTCACGGTTGTCAATGGTCGCAGTCTGCCAGGGCATCCCTAGCAGGTAGTCCAGATAGGTGCGTGCAACAGTGTATTCGGGGGATGATGGATTGATCCGCTCCAAACGACGCATCTCCCGGTCGGCGATGGTTCGGACATCAGCAGGCATGACTGCCGTCTCTATCTTCTTCTTCAACTCGCTCAGTTCGACACTACGAGGATCGTCTTCTCCCAGTTCTTCCTGGATATGCTTCATCTGCTCGCGCAGCAGGTATTCTTTCTGGGTTTTGCCGACACGCTTAGACACCTCACTCTGGATCTCCCCCTTGACCTGCAGGCGCTGGACGTCAGTTGTGAGGTGCAGGTAGACCTTTTTAAGTCGCTCCACCGGGTCAATGGTCTCCAGCATCTCCTGCAGTTCATCGAGCGGGAGGTTGCAGTAAAGGGCCACCAGATCGGCAAGCCGGGCAGGAGTATCGATATAGTCAACCATCTTCATTACATCTTCGGGAAGCGGTCGACCGTAGGAGAGTGCTATCTTGAGGAGTGCCGCGAGGCTGGAGACCAGTGCATCGGTCACCATGTTCTTTTCCACGAATTCGCGGACTACCTCCACGCGACCCATGGGGAGCGGGGAGGTCTCGGTAACCTCCAGGATACGACAGCGGGCGAGACCTTCCAGGGTCAGCTTGGCGCTGCCGTCAGATTCCAGCCGCGTGAACTCGGTCACCCTGCAGATTGTGCCGATTTCGTGAAGTGATTCAAAGAGGTCATCATGACGCTCGCTACGATACTTGCAGACTGCCACCAGATTGCCATGGTCCCGGCATTGCTCAAAGAGCGGCAGGTCTCGTGGCTTCAGGTAGAGGGTGATCAGCATATACGGGAAAGCAACCAGCTCTGACTGGAGATAGAGCGGGATGGTTTCAGGTACTGTTATGGTCTGGCTCGTGGGCATAGTGTAAGCCTACCGGTTCAGGGTTCGCCTGTCAAGGCAGCGAGCTCTTCCCATTCGGTATAGAGCCCCTTCAGTCGGGCATTGATAGCCGAGTGTTCGTCTCCGGTCTTCTGGAGTGTGACGAAATCGCTGGTGACACTGGGATCGGCCAGCCGTAACTCCACCATGCGAAGGGTTTCTTCTTCCAATTCGATAGCTGACTCCACCTCCGAGAGGCGCTTAAGCCGTGTGCGCTCCTCCTTCTGTCGCAGTTTTTCGGCTTCACGGACTTGTTTTCGATCTTCCTTGGAGGTTGGGAGCTGGGAAATAGCAATGACCTGCAGGGGGTCGGGATTGCCGACCGGGGCAGGGGAGGGGGATGTGTCGCCGCTGGTTTCGGCTTTCTTGGTCAGGTAGTACTCGTAGTCACCCATATAGGAGGTCAGTTTGCCCTCCTCAACCTCTACGACCCTTGTGGCAAGACCGTCGATGAAGTGGCGGTCGTGGGATACGAAGACCACAGTGCCGGCAAACGAGCGGAGGGCATCCAGCAGCACCTCCTTGCTGAAGAGGTCCAGGTGGTTTGTCGGTTCGTCCATCAGCAGGAGGTTGGCAGGCTTGAGGAGCATCCGTGCCAGTGCCAGGCGGTTCTTTTCACCGCCTGAGAGGACACTGACCTTTTTGGCGATGTCGTCGCCGGAGAAGAGGAAGGCGCCGAGGATGTCGCGCAGCTGGGGCACCATGTCGTAAGGGGATGCGGCCAGTAGCTCCTCGTAGGCTGATTTTGCCGGGTCCATAGCCTGGGCCTGGTCCTGAGCAAAGTAGTCGAGGGAGACATTATGGCCGATTCGACGCTCTCCCGCCTGAAAGGTTTCTCCGTTAAGAATCCGCATCAGGGTCGACTTGCCTGCGCCGTTGTGCCCCACAAGGGCTATCCGTTCTCCTGACTCGATGGTGAGGTTGATGTCGTTTAAAACAGCTTTCGTGCCGTAGGACTTGGTTATACCGCCGATTTCCATAACCACCCGCCCACTTTTGGGTGGGCTGGGGAAACGAAAACGTATCTTCTTCCGCTCAGGCGGCAGGACGATACGCACTATCTTTTCAAGCTGCTTGATTCGAGACTGAACCAGCGATGCCTTGTTGGCGTTGTATCGGAAGCGGCGGATGAACTCTTCCATGGCTGCTACTTCCTCATCCTGCCGCCGTTTAGCCTCCCGCAGGGCGCCCACCCGCTCTTCCCTCTGCACCAGATACTGGCTGTAGGAGCAGTGATAGTCGGTAAGGGTATGATTCCAGACCTCGGTTATCCGGTGGCAGACCCGGTCAAGGAAGAACCGGTCGTGTGAAACGAGGATGACCGAGTAGGGATAGCCACGAAGGTACTCTTCCAGCCAGTTGCGCGCCTCTATGTCCAGGTGGTTTGTCGGTTCGTCCAGAAGGAGCACGTTCGGTTTTTGAAGCAACAGCCGGGCAAGGGCTATCCGCATCTGCCAGCCGCCGGAGAAGTCACCGCAGTCTCGCTCCCAGTCACTCTGCAAGAAGCCGAGGCCTCGCAGGACCGTAGCAACCTCGGCTTCCATGGCGTAGCCACCTTTTACGCGGAACTCCTCCTGCCGCTGGTCGTAGCGCTCCAGAAGTGCATCATGCTCTGGGGCATGGTGGGGGACAGAAGTCATCCGCCCCTCAAGTTCCTGCAACTCGCGCTCTATCGCCTGCAGATCGGCCAGTGCAGCCAGTCCTTCGACGAAAAGCGTGGTGCCGCGTGTGACAATCCCCTCCTGGGGGAGATATCCAACCGTAGCTCCTTTGGCAAGGCGCAGTTCGCCACCTGACGGCTCGACTTCGCCGGTTACGATTCTCATTAGCGTAGACTTTCCGGCGCCGTTATCTCCGACCAGTCCAACCCGCTCACCTTTGGGGAGGTGCCAGGTAATGTCAGTGAAGAGAGGCTTGCCGGCGAATTCTTTTGTCAGATTGGAAAGATGGAGCATAGATGTTTCCGAGATCGGTTTATTGGATGCTTGAGTTCGGCATTGTAGAGGGACAGCGCAATGATTGTCAATCCTGCCAGTCAAACCACTACGGGAATCCATGTATTGACGAAAGAGGTAAGCAGGCGTTAATATCGGCGGGGCTTTTGGTTTGTGCTTGCGTCCCGCAGTACTCCATAGGGACTGTGGGCATATAGCCCGGTGGTTTTGTATGCAATGCCAATACATAGGCAAACTCAGCTTGATCCTTATGGGTAATTGAATATGACCTCAAAAAAAGACTTATCCGAACGTGACATCTGCACTCAGTTCATCGTGCCTGCCCTGAAA
>JAYSLX010000130.1:0-24640 GCA_043725245.1 Geobacteraceae bacterium
ATGAGAGGCCGCCTGTCAGGCAGCCTCTCACAATTATCCACAGCTATACTTGACTACTCCACCTTGACCAGCGCAAACATTTTGCTCTCCCCACGCCGCACAAGGAAGAGTATATTCCCTTTCGGCAGACCTGACAGCACCTTCTCATATTCCTGTACCGTCTCCACCTTTTGACCGTTCACCTGCAGGATTATGTCACCGCGGTAGATTGCGTCATCCGATGGGCCGCCTGGCTTTACCTCCACCACAACAACCCCCTTGGTCTCTTTCAGACGGAGTGAGGCAGCCAGATCCTTGGTCAGGTCACGGACACCAAGCCCCAGCTTATCCGGGGTTACCCCTTCAGGATTTGAATCACCGTCATCCTTACGTTGCTCTACAGTTGCATCGATCAGTTGCTCCTTGCCCTCTCGAAATATCCTCACCTTGACCTTTTTGTCGGGGTAGGTAGATGCAACGATTCGCGAAAGGTCATTTGCCTCACGCACCGTCCTGCCATCAAACTCAAGAATGATGTCACCGCTTTTCAGTCCTGCCTTTTCTGCAGGGGTATCCTTGATAACGTCAGCGATCAGCGCCCCCTTGTCCCCTTCGATACCGAACGATTTCGCTAGTTCCGGGGTTACAGGCTGGGTCTGCACACCAAGCCAGCCGCGAGTCACCTTCCCTTTATCCTTCAGCTGAGGGATGATCGACTTAGCCATGTTTATCGGAATTGCGAACCCGATTCCCTGTCCACCGGCAACGATGGCACTGTTTATCCCAATCACCTCCCCTTTTGCGTTGAAAAGAGGTCCTCCTGAATTGCCAGGATTGATCGAAGCATCGGTTTGTATAAAATCGTCGTAGGGGCCGCTACCGATCACGCGCCCTTTTGCGCTGACAATACCTGCAGTTACCGTCTCAGAGAGGCCAAAGGGATTCCCAATGGCCATCACCCACTCACCGATTTCAATACCGTCACTGTCTCCCAGAGGAGCTGCAGGCAGATCCTCCTTTGCGACAATCCTGATCAGCGCCAGATCAAGCTTCTGATCGCGCCCTTTTATCTCGGCTTTATACTCCTTGCCGCTTGAGAGCTTCACCTTTATCTCGTCAGCACCTTCAACCACATGGTTATTGGTCAGAATTAAACCGTCCCGACTTATGATAAATCCAGAGCCCAGACTCCGTTGCTTCTGCTGCTGGTGGGGCGACTCCTCAAAAAAACGGTCGAAGAAGTCATCAAATGGACTCTGACCGAATGGGGCACCAAAGGGACGCCCCAAACGTCGCTGTGAGGCAATGGTCTTCGCTGTACTGATGTTGACAACCGTCGGGGTAAGCTTCTTGGCTAGTTCCACAAAATCCGGACTAAGAAGCTTTGCGCCGGAATCGGATGCAGGCAGAAAGGCCAGCATGGCCACGGACAGAGTCGTGACAAGTAAACGACGTGACATATACACCTCCGGATGGATATTGAATGTGCCGGAGAATAATTTAATGGCGGGAGAGTCTGTTGTCAATGATGAGATTTTGTCAGGAAGTACGAGAGTTCATCTGTGATTCATTCACTAGGGGGAGTGCAACAGTGAAGATGCTTCCAAGCCCTGAGGTGCTTTCCACAGAGATATGCCCACCATGGGCCTCTGCAAGAGACTTGACGAGTGAGAGACCGAGACCTGTACCACCCTCGTTCCGGTTACGGGACTTGTCCACACGATAAAATCGCTCAAAGATGTGTGCAAGATCATCGGCAGGTATTCCAGGCCCGCGGTCTGTCACACTGACCTTTGCGCAACCTGCCTCAACAACCGTATCAACCTGTACCGAGCTACCTGCCGGTGAATATTTAAGGGCATTGTCCAGAAGGTTTAGAAAAACCTGGCGCAAGCGACGAATATCCCCCATAACCCAGGCAGTTCCTGCAACGGAAAGGATAACCCGCTTATCCTGATCCTGCAGGCGAGACTGCTGGTTAAGGTCATGGATAAGGGCGCCTAAAAACTCGCTGAGCTCTATCTCCTGCATCTCCAGGCCAAGCCCCCCCTCCTCGGCACGGGAGAGTTCCAATAGAGATTCGACGATGTCAGACATCCGCACAACCTCATCCATGGTACTTCTCAGTATTTCACGGAACTCATCCGGCTCTTTTGCCCACTTTAACCCGACTTCAGCCTCACCGCGAATGATAGTAAGAGGGGTGCGAAGCTCGTGAGAGATATCGACAAAAAACCTTCTTGTGCGGATGAAAGATGCCTCAAGACGGGAAAGGGTGGCGTTGAATGTTTCGGCCAGGCGTCCAATCTCGTCGTCGGGATTGAGGACAACAAGCCGCTGGCTCAGGTTCTCAGCGGTAATCCGCTGTGCGCTTCGAGTTATAAGATCCACCGGCCTGAGGGCCTGACCGGCAAGAAACCATCCTCCACAACTTATGATAAGGATTCCCAGAGGAATGGATATAACGAAGATAAGAAGGAGTTTATGGAGGGTCTCCATCTCCTCGCCGAGCGACATCCCGACCTGAACGATACGAACAAGACGATTCTCGGTATGGACTGGCACAGTCAACAGACGCATCGGCGGGAGACCGTTTTCCTCTCTGGTTTCCTGGGAGATCTTGCCCGCCGCTGCTCGATGAAAGGTGTTTCGTGATAACGGAATACGGTGCTGGTTAAGATTTTTAGAGGCCGCCGTGATAGTCCCGTTTGGGTCCAGCAACTGGACGTACATACCGGATATTTTGGAGCTGAAGAAATCCTCCAGAACCTGATCGAACACCGTAGGCGCAGCCCTGCTGAACGGGTCCATGGTAGGACTGGCCAGTGACTCGGCAATACCCAGCAGTTGCCGGTCGGTATCCTTGAAGATGTCAGCCCTGATGGTGAGGTATATGAAACTGCTGAAAAGCACCATTATCACCACCATGGTGAGGGCGTACCATAGCGTCAGGGAGTAACGGATTGATCGGTGAAGCGACAATCAATCCTCCTCTTTCAGTATGTATCCTACCCCCCGAACCGTGTGAATAAGCTTTTTGTCGGCATCACGGTCGATCTTCTTGCGAAGGTAATTTACATAAACATCTATGATGTTTGTGAAGCTGTCAAACGTGTAGTCCCATACGTGATCGGCAATCATGGTTCGGGTCAGCACCTGGTTCGGGTTCCGCATGAAATACTCAAGCAGGGCGTACTCTTTGGCGGTCAGATCAATCTCCTTGCTTCCTCGCCAGACCTTATGGGTGACAGGGTCGATCCGGAGATCGGCAAAACGGAGTTCGGCGCCACGGTCCATCTCGCTTCGCCTGAGTAGTGCGCGCACCCTGGCCAGGAGTTCAGCAAAAGCAAACGGCTTGGTAAGATAATCGTCAGAGCCCGAATCGAGGCCGGCCACAATATCCTCCACCGTGTCCTTTGCAGTCAGCATCAGAACTGGAATTGCCCTCTTTTGGTTGCGCAGCTCCTTTAGCACGCTCAATCCATCCTGCTTGGGAAGCATCCAGTCAAGGATGATCACCTCGTACGGCTTCTCGAGGGCCATCTTCAGGCCCTCATCACCGTCATAGGCCACATCAACCTCGTATTTCTCCTCCTCAAGACCGCGCTTGATGAAACTAGATACCTTTTTTTCGTCTTCAACCACAAGAATTTTCATGTCTTTACCTCTCGTATCTGTATTTATAAACAACCGGTCAGTCTAGCACTGGTAAACAGGATAAGTAAGTTAACGAAATATTTTCTGACTAAAATGCGCAGAAAATGCCTTCTAACTTACTAAAGATCGGAATCAGCATGCGACTCCATCGTTTACACGGCGCAGGATCTCTGCTGCCGACTCCTCAACAGACTTGTTTGTTACGTCTATGACCTGCCACATGGGGTTCTTGCGATAGATCCGCCTGCACCACTCCAACTCATCTTCTATAACCTCATAGTCGGCGTAACTTGCGCGTGGGTTCTGCCGCAGGTTTCTGAGTCGCGCAGAGCGGAGTTCCACGAGCCGCTTCCCATCGATTAAAAGACCTACCACCTTCTTCTGATCGATCTCAAAAAGTTCGTGAGGTGGTTCAATCCCTCTTACCAGCGGGACGTTGGCGACCTTGTATCCTTTGTGGGCCAGGTAGATCGAGAGCGGTGTTTTGGATGTTCGCGAGACCCCCACCAGTACCATATCGGCGCGGTAAAGGTGACGCAGCTCCTGACCATCATCCTGTTTAACGGTAAAATTTACCGCCTCCACACGCTTGAAATACTCGGTATCAACCTGGTGGAGCAGTCCCGGCTCCTCCCGTGGCGCTCGTCCGAGAAAATCGGAAAGCTTGTAGAGAAGAGGACTTATCAGGTCTAACGCTTCGAGCCCATGATGCTCCACCTCGCTTCGCAGATACTGAGCCAGTTCAGGGTTGACAAGCGTGTAGATGATCAGCCCCGGCACGGCAAACGGGCCAGTGAGGGCAAGATCGACATCGGCACGGCTCCGAAGGCTGCTCAATCGATGCAGCTTTGTCTCTGCCCCACCCCGGAACTGGGAGAGCGCGGCACGGACCACTCGTTCCACTGTCTCGCCAGTTGCGTCTGAAAGCAGATAAAGATGCTGACTTATCCGGGTATTTTCCGCCTCAATCATAAACATGTCTCATTAACAATAACATGGTTTGTAAACTCGGCAAATCTTTTGTCAATATTTTATTGATTCATCAAGAACCTGGCGCCTCAACTCCTCCACCATGGAGAGATCGATAGCGGTCATAGCCAGTGCCATGGCCCCCTCAAGCACCGCCTTATCCCCCTGCGGTGAAACCGTGGCCTGTGCGAAAGCACTACTGTGAATGTTGATACCAGCCCCAATAGGAACATGCGGATGAATGGTCGGCACTATCTGGGAGACATTGCCAATATCAGAGGAGCCGCGGTTCCGATCGACAGGCACATCATCCTCAGCCATTCCCAGGAGAGCCAGCTGTCTGGCGTAAATATCTGCAAAGGCGCTGTTTAAGCGAAATGGAGCAAGTACCCTTGGGTCTTTATCGATCTCCAAACGGCATGCAGTTGCAGTAGCCGCACCTTGTGCGCAGGCAATAACCCTGTCTACGGCAGAGAGCACCGCAGCCATGTTATCAGCCCTTACATAAAAACTGCAGGCAGCGCGCGCCGGAATGATATTGGGGGCCACCCCCCCTTCGGTAATTATCCCATGAACTCGGACATCCTGCGAAAGTTGCTGCCGAAGCGCATTAATGGCGTTAAAGGTCTGAATCACACCGTCAAGGGCGTTCACCCCTTCCTCCGGGTAGGCAGCCGCATGCGCCGGCCGGCCGTGGAAAATAAAGCGTAGCCGGGCAAGCCCCAGATAACCTTTTGTCACGTAGCGCCGCGATGAAGGATGGACCATCATGGCAAAATCGATATCGCTGAAACAGCCAGCATTGATCAGCTCGATCTTGCCGATTCCCATCTCCTCAGCGGGAGTCCCGAGGACCGTTATCCGGGCAATACCTTCCGGCAGCGTGTTTCGTAGAGCCACGGCAGCACCTATGGCTGCAGCGGCAATGATATTATGGCCACAGCCGTGCCCAAGATCGGGCAGGGCATCCATCTCAGCCAAAATAGCAATTGAAGGGCCTCCAGAGCCGGTTGTCGCCCGAAACGCAGTCTCAAGGCCGGCTATGCCGGTCTCAACGGCAAAACCTTCTTTTCGGAGAAATTCGCTCAGGAGAGCCGCTGAGAGGAACTCCTGAAGGCCAATCTCCGGGTGCTCGTACAGTGCGTGGGCTATGGAGACAAACTCTTCGCAGCGCCGCTCAATCAGACTGCATACAGCTTTTTTCAACTCACCAGCTTCCACACCGCCTGCCCTCACGTTAAGGAATATTCTCTAATGAAGTACACTCCATTCATTACTTTGTCAAGGGATTTTCATTGACCAATACTGTTGCGTTCTGATAGCTTAGCCCAAGCCAGAGAATCAGACTCCAAGGAGAACCACATGGCGGAAGCATGGGCCGAAGTGGCCTGTATCGTTCCTGCAGAACTTGTCGACCAGCTTGCCGAATTCCTCGTTGACCTATCCGGCAGAGGGGTCTGCATAGACAATCAGACACTGGACACCTTTTCACTGGATACCGTTACAGAAGCACCGGTCATGACCGTCCGTGCCTATTTCCTCACCGGAACAGACCTGGAACGGCAGGTGTCGGAAGTCACCGAAATACTTACAACCCTCTGCGGCGACCATGGCGATTTCAATGTACAACCTCCCACCATCTCTATGGTCAGACAGGAGGACTGGGCCACCAGCTGGAAACAGCACTTTCACACTTCACCAATAGGGCGTCGACTTGTCCTTAAACCCTCTTGGGAGGAATTTGCCGCTTCAGATGAGCAGGTCGTTATAGAGATCGATCCGGGAATGGCCTTTGGCACCGGCACCCACGCAACCACTCGCCTCTGCCTGGAGGCTCTTGAGCGGATTTTCGACGGCATTCCTCCCTTAGCCATGAACCTTACAGCTACCAGGCCTGAGGTACTTGATGTCGGGACCGGCTCAGGGGTGCTTGCCATAGCAGCCCGCAAGCTCGGTGCGGGGCGAATCGTCGCGGTGGACATAGACAGTGAAGCAGTGCAGGTTGCCCGCGACAATCTGGACAACAACAGGGTCACCAGTGACCTTGAAGTCTCCACCACCTCTCTGGCACTTATTGAGGGGACTTTCTCCATAGTGCTGGCAAACATCCTGGCCGAAGACCTTATAAGAATGGCACCTGACCTTGCGAGCCACCTCCTGCCAGGCGGACTGCTCATCCTTTCAGGGATTCTGACCGAACGTGAACAGGGGGTTATGGCTGCCTGTACTTCCTGCGGTCTCCGACTGGAAGAGGCGACCCACCAGGAAGAGTGGGCCTGCCTGGTATACCGCCGGGAGGCTTAAGTTGCGACGCTTCATCATCCCTCCCGAAATCATTGAACACCAGCCAGTCACAATCGAAGGCGAGCTGTTTCGACACATGGCCAAAGCACTTCGGCTCCAGCCTGGGGATACGGTCATTCTGTGCGACGGAACCGGAGGGGAATACACCTCTGCCATACGCACACTCGGCAGCAACAGCCTGACCATGGAGATCATTGAGAACCGCACGGCCCTATCCTCCCTTCAAACCCCTCAAATAACACTTATTCAAGGATTTCCCAAGGGTGACAAATTTGATCTTATCGTTCAGAAGGCCACCGAGCTGGGAGTTAGTGCAATTGTCGCCTTCCCTGCAGCACGCTCCGTCGTGAGAATAGCCCAGGACCAGGCCGAAAAGCGCCTCGCGCGCTGGCGTAAAATCGCAAGTGAGGCCGCACGCCAGTCGGAACGAAGCTCAGTTCCGGTCATCACTCTTGCCGAAAACCTTTCTGCCGTGTTGCATGGGGTCAATCAGACTGTTAGATTTCTCTTGAAAGAACGGGAAAGGGAGCAACGCCTGCGGGAAGCTCTTGCAGAATGCGGCGAGCCGGGCAGCATTGCCATAATTGTTGGCCCTGAAGGAGGTTTCACCGTTGAAGAGTCATCTATGGCACTCTCTCATGCCTTCCTCCCGATATCCCTCGGGCCGAGGATACTGAGGACAGAAACCGCCGGGCTTGCCATGCTTGCTATTCTGCAGTACCAGTGGGGAGACATGGGCTAAGTTCGGAAAGTTTGCATGCAGACATAAAGCTTTTGAGAGGAGTGCCGAAAAGAAGGGTATAGTTCAGAGTCATGCGGTAGCAACTGAGCCCTGTCTGTTAAGATCAAAGGAGTGCGATCCATGAAGTGCCCCAAATGCGGATTCAACAGCTTTGAGTACCTGAGCAACTGCAAGAAGTGCGGCAATGTCCTGGATGCTTTCAAGGACTCCCTTGGCTTGAGACCGCTGGTCCTTGCCCCAGCTTTGGGAGTCGCCGCACCTGACGTTCAAACCTCTTTCGAACTGATGCCGAACCAGGCCCCCTCAGAAACAGAAGCTACGAATGAAACATTCCAGTGGGATCAACCAGATGCGGTGACTAAAAATAAACCGGCAGAATCAGTATACGAAGAGTTCGACCTGAATCTGGTAGAAGCAGGGCCAGCTCCTCCCTCCTCGCCGTTTTTGTTCGATGAAGAACTGCCGCCGAATCCAGCTCAGGCGCTGCCTGCAGACGATTCCCTCTTCGGAGCGTTCTCCTTTGAGGAACCGGCAGAGGAGCCACCACCTGAACCTTTCTTGCCGGATGCCTATGAACAGTCACCCCAGACCGCTGCCGCTGAAACCACACTTGGAGAGTTCTCGTTCGATGATTTGTCGTCAGAGCTTGACCCTTTTGCAACAACTCTAACCGACACGGATAGCCAATTTGGGGAATCGGCAGAGGCAGTGAGCGAAACGTCGTCTGACGCGGAATTCCCCTGTGACACATTCGGAGAGATTACGACGGAAGAGCTCCGGCAGAAATCAGAGCCCATGGCAAGAGCCAGCGGTGAGTTGGATCTGGATGATTTTCTACTGATGGACGAAACAACCATCACTATACAGGAAGAAGAAAAGAAGACTTCAACAACTGGCGCACAACTGGACCATGATGAACCGGACTCACCTTTTGGCGCAATTGAAACTCCGGTTAAGAACTAATAACCAATATGTCGTTGTCAGTCGGCCCCTAGCAAATCTTCCAACTCTTTACCAAAAGTCCGACGCTGCCACTCTTTCAAGCTTGGGCCTGAATTGCCGTGGTCTTCCTGTATCTCCCGTTCCGCAAACGACTCAAGCAACGCATTATTGGCCAACAGCCCCGGCGCAAGGCCAAGGGATTTTGACTTCTCTTCTCGCCAGACCTTTAGACGTTTGAGACGGACCTCCTGGCTTGGCAACCGCTTAGGACGGGGGGTACTGGGGAAATGGGGGCAGCTGGAAGGACTCACAGCCATCCCCCGTGCCACCGCTGCAATAACAGCCTGACCATAGCGCTCCACCAAACGAGTCGACAACCCGGTTATCCCCCCCAGTTCGGTAACAGCAATTGGTTTATGTTCTGCCAATTCCCTGATCGTTTCAGTCCCTAAAACCTTGAACGGAGGCACATCGCGGCGCTCTGCCTCAGCATCCCGGAATCGTAGAAGTTCCTCCAGTACCGCCAGGGAAGAAGAGGACATCTTGGACGCTCCTTTAAATCGGAGAAATAGTGGCTCATCCCCTCGCTCCACCGTCCTGACACCCGAGAGGATTTCACACTCCTCAAGCACCCACTCCAGTCGCCCTTTCTCACGGAGCTCCTGCTCCAGCTGAAGGTAGAAAGGGATCAGGAGACTTGTGTCCATCACCGCATAGGCGAGCATATCTGGCGGTATTGGACGCCTGCTCCAGTCCGCTTGCTGAAATCGCTTGTCCAGCTCAACACCAAAGCGCTTTCTGAGTGAAGCCGCCAGTCCCACTTCAGGCTCGCCAAGAAACTGGCAGGCAATCATCGTGTCAAAGAGATTGATGATCCCAATCCCGAAATCACGATACATGGAACGAACGTCATAATCCGCACCATGAAACACCTTGCGAACCGCCGGGTCTGCAAACAGCGGTGCAAGAGGAGACAGGTCGGAACAGGCGAGTGGATCGATCAGGTAGTTCGCATCAGGCACTGAGATCTGCAGCAGACAGACCTGTTCCCGGTAGTGATGCATTGAATCCGCCTCAAGATCGCAAGCAAGGACGCTCTCACCGGTCAGGCGATTCGCAAGGGTGAGCATGGCAGCAGGGGTGGCAATCATTTCTGTTTTTGTCATTGATTTCGCTTCTTTCAGTAGAGCCTCAGTATTCTTTCACTATGTCGTACAACGTCGTCCTCTGAGCCGACCTGAACCCGGCACTATGAACAAGTTCAACCATCTCTTCCATTGTCATACGGAACCTGCAGCCGGCTGCAGCAACCACATTCTCCTCAAGCATGGTCCCACCAAGGTCATTGGCACCGAAAAAGAGCGCCACCTGGGCCATCTTCGCACCCTGGGTCACCCAGCTCGCCTGTATGTTCGGGACATTGTCCATGACAATGCGCGACAGAGCCAGCACCTTCAGGTACTCAACCCCTGTTGCGCTCTTTCCGCCAAGTTCCGTATTGCCCGGCTGAAAGGTCCAGGGAATGAATGCCGTGAAGCTGCCGCCGTCAGACTGAAGCTCCCGGACTCGAAAGATATGTTCCACGATATCCTCCGGTCCTTCGGTGCTCCCAAACATCATGGTCGCGGTGGTCGGCATCCCCAGCCGCGCAGCCTCTCGCATCACCGTCGCCCACCCCTCCCAGTCGATTTTTTTTGGAGATATCTCCTGCCTCACCCGATCCACCAGGATCTCGGCCCCCCCCCCAGGCACAGAATCCAGCCCCGCCTCCTTGAGCCGTGCAAGGATCTCTGGAATGGATAGCTTTGACAACTGAGCTATATGTGTAATCTCAGCCGGCGACAGGGAATGATTCTGCACCTGGGGGAAGCGGCGCTTGATCTCACGGAACAGATTTTCGAAAAACTCGACCCCCAATTGAGGGTGAAGCCCTCCCTGCATCAGGAGTTGGGTGCCACCGAGATCGACCAGTTCATGTATCTTACCAAAAATCTCCTCTTCGGCCAGAAGATACGCATCGCCCGCCCCCTGGTCGCGATAAAAGGCACAGAATTTACACTTTGACTCGCAGACGTTGGTGTAGTTTACGTTGCGATCCACCACAAATGTAACCAGGTTGTCAGGGTGCAGTCGCCTCCGGGTGGAGTCCGCCAGCCGCCCCACTATCAAGAGATCTGCCTCGGTCAGCAGCCAAAGCGCTTCGGAACGTGCAAGGGGTCTGCTCTCTTGAACTTTTTCAACTATCTGCTGAAGCATCAGTAGGTTCTCAACTCGTTGTAAAGAGTATCCCGTTCCACAGCTACACGCCCCGCCTTCTGAATCATGTTGACGATATCCTCCCGCGCCATAGCCTGAGGCGAGGCAGCGCCGGCATCGTGGCCGATCTTCTCCTCCACCACGGTGCCGTCCAGGTCATTGACTCCGAAACAGAGTGAAGTCTGGGCAATCTTCTCGCCAAGCATCACCCAGTAGGCCTTGATATTGGCAAAGTTGTCCAGGTAAAGCCTGGCAACAGCCAGAGTTCTCAGGTCGTCCAGACCGCTGCTGGCCGGGTTTTTCAGATAGCCGAGAGGGTTGTTCTCTTTCTGGTAGGGGAGAGGAATGAATACCTGAAATCCGCCGGTCTCATCCTGCAACTCCCGCAGTCGACGCATGTGATCCACCCGGTCCGCAAATGTCTCCACATGACCGTAAAGCATGGTGGCATTTGATTTCAGGCCTGCCCGGTGAACCTCGGCCATGATCTTTATCCAGCGCTCGCCGCTTATCTTCTCCGGACAGAGCTGGTCACGCACCTCCTTGCGGAGGATCTCCGCACCGCCACCGGGAAGAGAACCGAGACCGGCCTCCTTGAGACGTTGCAGGGTATCAGGAATGGAGAGACAGGCCAGTTTTGCAAGGTAATCTATCTCCACGGCCGTGAATGCCTTGATGTGGAGAGCCGCAGATACATCCCGAACAGTGCCGAGCATCTCCGTGTAGAACTCGAAAGGGAGGTCGGGATGGAGACCTCCGACCATGTGGATCTCTGTGGCACCCTGGGATACGGCCTCCTCGGCGCGAAGCCGTATCTCCCCGAGATCGTAGCAATAAGCGCCCGGCTCGTCGATAGTCCGAGAAAATGCACAGAATTTACAGCGGTTTACACAGATATTAGTATGGTTTATATGTCGATTGACATTAAAGTAGACTCGCCTGCCGTTCTTTCTCTCATTGACTAGAGACGCCAGCTCACCCACTGCAAGGAGGTCAGGGGATTCGAACAGGAACAGTGCCTCTTCGTCCACCAGGCGCTCCCCTTCGCGAAGTTTTTCGGTAATCGCCGACGTAGAGATCATCTGTCACCCCATCGGGGAGCCATGGAGTTGGGGATATCAAGCGCGTCAAGAACCTTCCCCACCACGAAATTCACCAGATCGTCAATCGTCTGCGGAGCCCCGTAAAATCCGGGCATGGCAGGAACAATCCGGACACCTAAGCGTGCAAGTTTCAGCATGTTCTCCAGGTGGATTGCGGAGAGCGGTGTCTCTCTCGGGACTAATACCAGCGGCCGTCCCTCCTTGATCATCACGTCAGCAGCCCGCTCAAGCAGGTTTCCAGAGAGTCCTCCGGCAATCCTGGCCAGGCTCCCCATGGAACAGGGGGCCACGATCATGGCTGCAGGGGCTGATGATCCGCTCGCAATGGGGGCAAGGAAGTCGTTCTCAGCATAATAGGCAAGCCGGGCCGGCGCTGCCTGCAAATAGCTCTGCAGCCTCACGCTCACCTGGGCAGCGGCGCCAGACCAGTCCAGTCCGCACTCCTCCCGCAGCACTTCGAAACCAGCCCTGCTTATGAGAGCGCTGACCCGGCATCCGGCCTTGAGCAGCTCCTGGCCGAGACGGAGCCCGTAGACCGAACCGGAAGCACCGGTTATGGCAAGGGCAATGTGCCGATCGTTCATGACCAACCCCTTGAGGCAAAACTATCAATCAGGGTACCCATGAAAATTATGATACTGATATAGCCGTTCATGGTGAAGAAGGCCATGTCGAGCCGTGAAAGATCGCCTCCGCGAAGCAGCCAGTGTTCATAGGCCAAAAGAATTGCGGAAGCAACAACTCCGGCCAGGAAGAACGTTCCAACCGGCAACAGAAGATACACCGCCACCATCAGCACGACCATGAGAAGTGAGAAGGTACGGGCCAGCCAGAGGGAGCGGACAACACCAAGTCTGACCGGAATGGAGTGCAGGCCTGCTGACCGGTCGAACTCCAGATCCTGCAAGGCATAGAGGATGTCAAAACCTGCCACCCAGAACAGAACCGCAAACCCCAGAAGGACAACAGGCAGCTCTACCACACCGCGAATGGCTATCCAGGCACCCACAGGGGCAGCACCGAGGCATAGCCCGAGAACCAGGTGAGCCAGGGAAGTAAACCTCTTGCAGTAGGAGTAGAGCAGCAGGAAGAACAGGGCAACCGGCGTGAGCTTCAGGCAGAGAGGGTTCAGGCGTGCCGCAGCATAGGCCATCAGCAACACCGCAAGAACTATGAAGCCCAGGACGGCTCCCTTCCCAAGAAGTCCTGCAGGGATGGCCCTGCCTGAAGTCCTTGGATTACGGGCATCGATCTCCGCGTCGACAACCCGGTTCAGGCCCATCGCCGTAGTACGGGCACCTACCATGGCCATCACGATCCAGAAAATCTGCTGCCACGAGGGGATCCCGCGCGCAGCCAGAACTGCGCCTGTAAGCGCAAACGGCAGGGCAAAAACCGTGTGCGAGAACTTGATCATCTCCAGAAATATCCTGATACGGGACAGAACCCCTGTATGTACCTCATGTGCCATCATTGAACCCATACTCCCGCCAACGGCCCTCAACAAGCCTGAGCGTCTCTTTGTCCATCTGTAGCGCCACTCGTTCATCATCCGGTTTACGAGTGGCATCAATCCCGACCCGCTCTCCGTCGATTACCAGATCACGCCCCCACACAACGTTGTTCATGACCCGCCAACAGACTCCGGCAGCATCGGCAGGATCCTGTTCCACATCAACCATTACCAAGAGCCGTGCCTTTGCAAACCACGGCGTTTCCCACAGGCGCGTCAGCAGTTCGCGCCCATCAACGGCAATGGTCATGTTCAGAGCCACAATGGTGGCACCGTGAAAGATGCCTGCGAAGGGCTGGTAAATACCCACTATCCAGGGGATATCAAGCTGCAGCAGGGGTAGCATAAGCATGCCGGCAGCAGCAAGCCAACAGTCCTCCATCGGCGGGGGACCGACGATGGTCGCGGGGAGAATCATATTCTTCCGCCTCGACACGGAAGTTACCCGGACAAGCGGCACCTCAACCGATGGAACGTAATAGCCGGTATGGTTTCCAAACGCACCGTCCCGCGCAAAAGCGCCTGGATCGATGAATCCCTCGATCACCAGTTCTGCCCCTGCCGGTATCGGCAGACCTCCGTTCTTACTGCGAACGACATCCACCGGTTCCCCCTGCAGCAGCCCGGCAAACGTGAACTCATCCAGAAAATGCGGCAGCGGAAGGGTCGCAGCAAAGGTCAGGAGAGGCGGCCCACCCATGACAATGGCAATCGGCATCGCCTCTCCACGAGCCTGCCAGTCAGCAGCATGTGCCGCTGCACCGCTCGTTTGGCTCCAATGTACTGCGAGTCGGTGAGAACCAAGCAATGCAACCCGATACATCCCGCAATTGATCTGCCCGCTCTCAGGACTGCGGGTAACGACCAGCGGCAGGGTAAGGAAACGACCGGCATGGTCGGGAACTCCGTCCTCTGGCCAACCCTTGGGGATCGGCAGCAGATCCAGAGAATCTGTTGTCAACTCGAAACATGCAGATTCCGTCAGCTCAACAGGTGCAGCAACTCGCCAGGGTTCGCTCAGGCAAAGGCTTTCCAGCTTCTCCAACGCCGTAACACCCGGGAGCCCATCCAACAGGCCTCCCAATAGCGAAGGGAGTTCATCCAACGAATCGAGCCCCAGAACCAGGGCCATTCTGCGGGCCGACCCGAACAGGTTTGTGACCACCGGGATACTGCTTCCCTTTACCTGTTCAAAATAGAGAGCTGGGCTATTGCCAGGGGAAGCACAAACTCGGGCGGTTACAACGGATATCTCCAATATCGGATCGACCACTACCTGAATCCGGTGCAAATCCCCCAATTCATCGAGTTTGGCTAAAAATCCGCGCAGATTGCGGTACGCCATAATACCCCGCAGCACAGCTATTTGTGAGCCTTAAATCTTTACCACTTACGCCACAGGAAGACAATATTTTTGTCCATTCAACAGGCAGGTATCTGCAGGTATCTATTGACAAAGCAGAGGCAATTGGCTATAAACAGGCTTCGTCGGGGCGTAGCGCAGCCTGGTAGCGCACCTGCTTCGGGAGCAGGGGGTCGGAAGTTCGAATCTTCTCGCCCCGACCATAATTTCGAGGGCCTATGGCTTATGCCGTAGGCCCTTTTATTGTGTTATCGATTTGACAATGTCCGAAGTAATTACTGGGCTGGCGGGCTCGGCAGATACTGCTCAAACTGCTTCTTGTCGATTGAGCAGCGGTAGGCCTCTGCCGGATCGACCCGTTTTGTTTTGAGGAGGTCCAGCAGGTGCTGGTCCATCAGCTGCATCCCGTCTTTTCGCGCAGTCTGGATGATGGAGGGAATCTGAAAGGTCTTTCCTTCACGGATCAGGTTGCCAATTGCCGGGGTACCGACCATGATCTCCAGGGCAGCAATCCGCCCCTTCCCGTCAGCGGTCTTCAGAAGCTGTTGACAGACTACCCCCTTGAGCGATTCGGAGAGCATGGCACGGATCTGCTCCTGTCCGTCCCGGGGGAACACATCGATGATCCGGTCTATGGTCTTGGCCGCCGAGTTGGTATGAAGCGTGCCAAAGACCAGATGGCCGGTCTCGGCAGCTGACATGGCCAGGCTGATGGTCTCCAGGTCGCGCATTTCGCCGACCAGGATTACGTCCGGGTCCTCTCGTAGCGCCGCCCTGAGCGCAGAAGTGAAGCTGTCCGAGTGGTCGCCGATCTGCCTCTGATTGAGGAGCGACTGTTTGTTTTCGTGGATAAACTCCAACGGATCTTCCAGGGTCAGGATATGCTCCCTGCGGGTTGAATTGATGAGATCAATCATTGCAGCAAGGGTAGTGGACTTGCCGGAACCGGTAGGCCCGGTAACCAGCACCATCCCCTTCTTGAGCGTCGTTAGCTTCCTCACCCCCTCCGGCAGACCGAGGTCATCAGCAGAAAGTATCTTGGTCGGAATGATCCGGAAGACCGCACCTATGCCCCGGTGGGTCATCAGGATGTTTCCGCGAAAGCGGGCCAGACCCTCCACCGAATAGGCGAAATCCAGGTCGTGCTTCGCTTCGAACTCAGCCTTCTGTTTCTCATTCAGAATCTCAAAGAGAATTGTCTTCAGCTCTTCGTGGACGAGCTCTTTGAAATTGAGCCGCTCCATCTCGCCGTGCAGGCGGAAGATGGGAGGTGCCCCGGTGGAGAGATGGAGGTCGGATGCCCCCTGCTCCTTCATCATCTTGAAAAGCGCATCAATCCTTGCCATTATGGTACTCCATCAAAGAAGTATAGAGGTGACGTACTCTTCCGGCGAAATATCGCCGGCGCTCAGCAGTTCTGCCCCCTCCTCCGTGCTCCCCCGATAGCCACGCTCAGACAGGAAGTTGATCACCTCCCGACCGTCCGTCGAGGTCTCAAACACCTCGACAACATCGCTATCGAATGGAACTACGTCGAGGAGATAACGGCTCCCGCGGTGACCGCTCTGATCGCACTCCGGACAGCCCACAGCACGGCAGTAGCTCCCGGCCGGAAGGGAAGTGCCAAGGGCCACACTCTCCTCGGCGCTAAGTTCGTGGGAAATCCGGCAGATGGGACAGAGCATCGCAACACGCCTGCAGGAGACGATACCCCTTATGTACGTGGGGATGACATAGTGCTTGTGCCAGAAGTAGAGCAGATGTCGCACTGTTGACGAGATATCCTTGAGCGACAGCCCGGCAATAACCAGCTTCCCCCTCATGGCACCCTTGCTGGCGGCGATAAATGTCTGGCTATCTGTGGCATCCTCTATTGAAAGGATGTCCGGATCATGCTCCAGGGCCGCCATGACAAGGCTGTGTGCCTCGCCATGTGGTACATCCCTGCATGGTATACGCGGGAAGCGCTTCACCCCGTGACCAAGCCCCTCCCCAAGGAGCATGACGCTCTTCCCTGACGTATCCACCTCAGCCAGCAACAGATCCATAAGCTGACAACGCTCTTCCAGATCCTGGTGTACAACCACCAGCAGCCCTCCGCCGCCGGTCAGACGAGCCAGCTGCTTGTTGGTCTCGGGAGTCAGTAAAAGGTCCGCAAATCGGGCAGGCATGGTTGCTGCCATGCTTGGCCGCAGAGTGACATAATCTCCACCCATCCCCTTGAGAAACATGACCTGGAAACCGTGCTGCTGACCCCGAAAGGTAAAGGAGAGTCCCCCCTTGCTGCTGACATCCCCAGACCCATTGATCCTGCAGCTACGACGGAGATTGATGATGAACTCCTGGTAGTGAGTTATGGCAAGGTATCCGATGTCGCGACTACTGCTGCTGCGCCTTGCGGTAACAGCTACCGTTTCACCAAGAGGTTGGAGCGACAGGCTGACCAGCCGGTTCTGAATGAAATACGCCAGAAGGTAGTCGAGGAATCGGGCACCAGTGGTTTCGCTGTTGATTACCTCCAGCAGGCGCGGCGAGAATGCCGTCGACGAGAAACCAAAGGAGACCGGCTCAGCAGGGGCTCCATAGAAGATATCCTGCATCTCGCGAATCTCGCGGATAAGCCCTACCGAAACCGTCACCTTGCAGCCTGCCATCTTCTCAACCTCTTCAACAGCCGCGCGGTTGAGTGGGTCTGCCATGGCAACGTTCAGCTCATCTCCCACCCTGATGAGCGGAATCAGATTGTATTGCCTTGCCATCTTCGCCGGTACGAGTGAGACAGCCGCTGCATCGACGGTATCCTTCTTGAGACGAACGTAGGGTATGTCCAGCTGGTTTGAGAGAGCCCAGTCGATATCCTCCTGGGTCACAATACCAAGCCGGATCAGTGACTCGCCAAAGCGGCTGCCGCTGCTCCGTTGCTCATCCAGTGCAGCACGGATATTTTCCTCGCTGATGATGTTCGACTTGCACAGGATGTAGCCTATAGAGCCTTCCCTTACCAGGCTTTCCATTTCGCCTCCATATCAGATGCCCCATTTGTATGCTAGAAATTTCATAGTCTGCTCATACCCTTGCTCCAGCAGATACTCCTTCTCCTCTGCAAACAGGGTGAAACGGGCCGGTTCGATATCGGAACAGTAGAGCAGGATCGTATCCTTCCATCGTCCCCCCTTGATAAACTCTTTCTCCATGGCATGAAGAGAAAAATTAAGCATCTCGCGGAAGTAGCGAGAGAGAGTAAGTCCTGCGAAGGCCTGGTGTTTGAGGCTCCGCTTCGACACAACCTTGAGGATAAGTATCCGATCCTGGCTCCGGCCGTAGGACTCTTCAACAGTGCCGGCCATCAGAGAGCCATCCACAAAGACGTGGTTCTTGCCCTGATGCCTGTATTTTCGTGTGGAAAATATCCATGGTACGCCGTTGGAAAAGCGGGCTGCCGTGGAAACCTTCAAATCCGGGTGACTTGCAGCGGAAAATATGACAGGCTTGTAGTTAAGGATGTCAGTTGCTATGACCTGAACAGGCATACGGAAATCATCATCAAAGCGCCGTCCGCCAAGCCGTTTGTCAATCCACCCCTCAAGCGCATCTCCGGAACAGAGCCCTTTGCCGAAAAGAATGCTTTTCAGACTCACGTCCCTGAATTGAGCCGCATCCAGCGCCATCGTCTCGCGTCTGAGTTCGTCTACTGTTACCCCTGAGGCATATAAGGCTCCGATTATACTGCCGGACGATGAGCCGACAACCTTGGTCACTCTGATGCCTTTCTCCTCGACAGCACGAAGCGCCCCCACAAGCGCGGGAAAGCGAATCCCACCACCAAGCATCAGCAAGGTAACAGGCTCGTTTCTGGAATAGGTCGGAGGCGAGAAATGCTGCACAGGGATTCGTCTTTCGGACATTCAGGGAACTCCAGAAGAAACTGCCGCATCCGCTTCAATGGGTGCCGCTTTCAAAGTATAGGGGGAGCCAAGGCAAAGTCAACCGGCCGCACAAGCCAGCCCTCTTTACTTATCTTCCGACATTGTGTTAAGGTGGCATTGCCCGTTCAGGTCAGACCTGCAACGGGCTATTCTATCGGGTCATGTAGCGGGCCTGCCCTCACCGGAACCCGCTGATGTAACCCCAGGAGACACAATGAAACGCAAAGCCCTCGCCCTCCTCTCCGGAGGTCTCGACTCCACCCTCGCAGTCAAGGTCATCCTTGATCAGGGGATTGAGGTCGAGGCTCTCAATTTCACCTCACCCTTCTGCACCTGCACCGGCAAGAATGCCGGCTGCAAATCCGAGGCGGCACGTGTCGCTGAAGAGTTCAACATTCCGATAAAGGTCATGAACAAGGGGATAGAGTACTTGGAGATCGTCAGGAACCCGAAGCACGGCTATGGCAAGGCGGTAAACCCCTGCATAGACTGCAGGATATTCCTTCTGCGCAAGGCAAAGGAGTATATGGCAGAGTCCGGCGCTGATTTCATAATCACCGGTGAGGTGCTTGGACAGCGGCCAATGAGCCAGCGCCGGGATACGTTAAGGACCATAGAGCGTGAAAGCGGGCTGGAAGGTCTCCTGCTCAGGCCACTATCAGCCAAACATTTCACACCAACCCTCCCCGAGACAGAGGGGTGGGTCGACCGAGAAAAGTTGCTGGCAATCCAGGGGCGCTCACGCAAGGAGCAGATGGAGCTCGCCGAAGATTTGGACGTTAAGAACTACCCCTGTCCAGCAGGTGGCTGCATGCTGAGCGAGGTCTCGTTTGCTCCAAAAGTACGCGACATTTTCGACCATTCTGGCGAGCTTAACATGAGGGATTTCAGGCTTCTGAAACTAGGCAGGCATTTCCGGCTCGGACCCCGCACAAAGCTCCTGGTTGGACGCAACGAATTGGAAAATTCTACGCTGACCACACAGATGCAGACCAGCGAGGCAAGCATCCGCTGGATTGAGGGAAGCAGCCCTTTGGGAGTGGTAATGGGAGACGTGACATCAGAATTCCTGGAGACTGCGTCACGAATTATCCTTCGCTACACGAAAGCCCCTAGCGACGCATCATGCTCTCTCAAGGTAATCCGCGATGAAACTGAAGTGATATTGACCGTAACCAGCACCTTTGGTGATCCGGAAGTGGAAACGTACCGGGTCTAACCGCTCCTGCCGTCCAGCTCTTCCCGAATCACTCATTTTCACTAAAAAGGAGGCGCATATGCCTCCTTGAAAAAAATCTGCGGCCTCATAAAAAAAGTTTCTGCTATGGCTTGGTAATCGGCAGAGAATCGTCTCCTTTTCCCCCCAGCGACCGGACATCCGGAGTCCCGCCCGCTCCTTCCTGCGGAGCCGTATCAACAGCAGTACCGGGCGGTTCGGGAAGCGGTTCCTCTCCCTTGGGTCCGCGCGCAGTGCTAAGGTTCTCCAGCACAACCTCCTTATTGATACTTTCATTCACCTTCTGCTGCAGCCTTCCGACGTTCGGCACCTCTGCCAGCGCCTGCCGGTACTCTTCCTCGGTTAGCACCCCCTTCTTCCTGAGCAGGCCAAGAATCATATCTGATCGCTTGAGCACCTTATCAAGGTTCTTGTAAGGATTATAGGCAATCCGCGGTCCGGGGAGCATCGAGGCCAGAAAGGCGCACTCACGCGGAGTAAGTGCAGACGCCGGCTTGCCGAAGTAATAGCGAGAGCCATGACCAATCCCATATACCATGGGACCAAGCTCCACAACATTCAGGTAAAGCTCGACGATCCTCCCCTTGGTCAGCTCCTGCTCCATTCGAAGAGCCAGGTAGAGCTCCTTGATCTTGCGGGTTATGCTCTTCTCGCGCGAGAGAAAGAGGTTCTTGGCGGTCTGCTGCGTGATGGTAGATGCACCACGGGCAAAAGTCTTCTTCTCAAGGTCATGCCGTATGGCATTTTTGATCGCCCTTACATCGATCCCTTCATGCCTGTAGAAATTTGCGTCCTCTGCAAGTATCACCGACCATTTCATCTCGGACGGTATACTCCCGGTAGGCGTCCAGTTTCGGTTCTTTGGTCCGATGGTAAGCGGGTGGTAATTCCCCTGCCAGTCCCTTACCTGGATGTCAATGCTTGTCTTTCGGTTTTTAAGATCTGATACCGGGGGAAGAATAGCCAGAGATACCGCTATATACGCGGCATAGAGAAGCAGGGCCGCTATACCCCAGAGCATAATCCGTTTCAGGCGCACAAATTCCTCGTACTGGAGGCGACTGCAACCCCATCGCGAGACGCCTCTTTTACTGTGTACATCGCCTTATCGGCCATGCCGGTCAAGTCGGTCGCAGTAGTAGCATCAGCTGGAAATGCTGCAACCCCGAAACTTCCGGTCACCTGGAGGCTGGTACCGTCATCCGCATGAAACCTGGTTTCGCGCAGGAGCTTGCAGAGGCGATCTGCAAGCATTCGGCCCCTCTCCTTCGAGGTATTTGGGAACAGGAGTACGAACTCATCTCCCCCGAATCGGGCCGCGCTGTCGATCTTTCGTATACTTTGTCCGAACAGCCTTCCGACTTCTGAAAGGAGACGGCTCCCCACCAGATGCCCGTGAGTGTCGTTTACGGACTTGAAATGGTCCAGATCGAGGAATATAAGCACCAGTTCGCCGCCGTAACGACTCGCCCGCTCCACTTCATACTCCAGGAGTTCGTTGAAACGCCTGGCGTTCCAGAGACCGGTCAGTTCATCAGTGACTGCCAGCTGGTTTACCTTTTCGTGGGCTCTGGCATTCTCGATGGCAATCGCCGCAAAGTCTGCAATGGTGGTAAGGATGGCGAGGTCTGCTTCGCTGAAACTCCTGTCATCGAGGCTGTTAACCAGTTCAATCACTCCCAGGGTATGTTCCTGACTCTTCACGGGGATACAGACAATGGATCGCGTCGTAAAAGAGGCAGCGTGGTCTTCTGCATCGCAGAAACGTTCATCATTGCGCAGATTCGGGATAAGCAGCGACTCGGCATGTCCTGCAACCCAACCTGCAATCCCCACCCCTTTCCCCAGGCGGGTCCCTTTCAGAGAGCTCTCAGTCGGTGAAACAGCAATCTCGAAGACCAGATCGTCGTTTTCCTTGTCTACCATGAGAAGTGACCATGCAGTCGGCTTCAGAAGGCGGCTGACCCTGTCCATAATGACGTTCAGCACCTCTTCGAGATTGAGGGTCGACGTGAGCGCCTTAGCGATCTCCACCATCATCGCCAGCTCGGCATCGCGGCGCTGAAGATCACGAACCAGGCCTTTCGCCTTTGGCTTATGCGTCATGCGGGTTTCTCCCGTAACAAAATCAGACGTCTTTATTGTGCGCTGACCTGCAGAACATATCCGCTGCCATCCGTATGGCAGCTGTCATGCTCCCCGCAGAAGCCTTCCCTGTTCCGGCGAGGTCATAGGCGGTGCCATGATCTACAGAGGTCCTGATGATAGGCATCCCAAGGGTCACGTTTACCCCATCGTCAAAGTGGATGAGTTTGAGCGGGATAAGCCCCTGATCGTGATACATGCAGACCACAGCGTCATAATCACCGCGAACCGCAAAGTGGAACAGGGTGTCTGCCGGTAGCGGCCCGACAGCGTCAATCCCTTCTGACAGTGCGGCTTGAACTGCAGGGCGGATAATCTGCTCGTCCTCGTTACCGAACAGTCCTGACTCACCGCAATGCGGGTTGAGTGCCGTTACTGCGATCCTCGGACGAGGCCTGAAATATCTCCCGACATCCTGGTTCGTCACCCGGATGGTAGAAAGGACCTTCTCGAAGGTCACCAGACCAGGCACAGCGCTTAACGGTTCGTGGATGGTCACCAGCGTCACCCTCAATTTTGAGCCGGCGAGCATCATGACAAATTCCTGAGTATTGGTCAACTCTGCCAGAAGTTCGGTATGCCCTGGGTAGTGATGCCCCCCCCGATTGAGGGCCTCCTTGTTTATCGGCGCTGTCGCCATCCCGGCAACCTTGCCGCTCATGCAGAGTTCGGCAGCTTTTACGATGTAGCGGAACATGGCATCACCAGAGGCTTCCGTCGGCTTGCCATATGCCAGATCAGCCTCGGACAAGCATGAAATCTCACGCAGATAGAGCATACCAGGTACAGGATCAACAGGTGGGAGATCCTCAAGCGTTTCCACCTTAAGTGAAGAACCGATCACGGCAATCCCGCGTTCAATAGCACACCTGTCGCCCAGCACAAGCGGCCTGCAGCAAGAGTAGACATCTGGGACCGCCAGAGAGTTGGCGATTATCTCCGGCCCTATCCCAGTCGGGTCGCCCATGGTTATGGCAATAACAGGTTTATTCACGCATCTCTCCCATCAAAGAAAGACTTCTGTGCCGGTATACTACCCACCAATGAAGCTGTCAAGGCGGGTAAAAAAAAGAGCGGCACAAGGCCGCTCTTTAGGTGAGATATGTCTGAATGCATTAACGACGTGCAGCCTTGGAAGCGACCTGCACCCGTATGAGCGCACGCTCGAGTGCAGCCTCCATGATCTTGTAGCTCTTGTCTTCTGCAGTGAGTTTCTTGAGGGCATCCTCTGCACGGCCAATAGCCGCCTTGGCGCGATCGACATCTATTTCTTCAGCCATCTCTGCAGTCTCAGCCAGAACGGTAACCGTGTCATCTTCGACCTCAAAGTAGCCCCAGTTGACCGCCATATGCTCAACAACCCCACCTTTTTTAAAGGTTAACTCGCCGATCTTCAAGGAAGAGAGAAAGGGGGCGTGCCCGGGAAGGATGCCAAACTCTCCGAGTGAGCCGGAGGCGGTAATCTCATCCACCTCTTCTTCGAGCACCTTTTTGTAAGGTGTTACCAATGTCAGTTTCAGTTTCTCTGCCATGTATCAATCCTTGTAACGGGCCGGTAACGGCCGGCTTCGATTCTCGATTCGCTGGATTACGCCATCAGTTTCTTTGCCTTCTCCAGTACCTCTTCGATGGTACCTACCATGTAGAAAGCCTGTTCAGGGATGTCGTCGTACTTGCCGGCAACGATCTCCTGGAAGCCTTTAATGGTGTCCTTCAGTTCGACGTAGACACCCGGAGTACCTGTGAAGGCTTCTGCAACATGGAACGGCTGGGAGAGGAAACGCTGGATCTTACGTGCACGCGAAACAACAAGCTTGTCATCCTCTGAAAGTTCATCCATACCGAGAATAGCGATGATGTCCTGAAGGTCCTTGTAGCGCTGAAGAACGAACTGGACCGAACGGGCAACGGCATAGTGCTCCTCACCCACAACCTGAGGATCGAGGATCCGCGAGGTGGAATCCAGCGGGTCAACGGCCGGGTAGATACCGAGCTCGGCAATCTGTCGGGAAAGAACAGTGGTGGCATCAAGGTGGGCGAACGCAGTAGCAGGCGCCGGATCTGTCAAGTCATCAGCCGGGACGTAGATAGCCTGAACCGAGGTAATGGACCCCTTGTTGGTCGAGGTAATCCGCTCCTGCAGCTCACCCATTTCAGTGGCGAGAGTCGGCTGGTAACCGACAGCGGAAGGGATTCGGCCAAGAAGCGCAGAAACCTCTGAACCTGCCTGGGTAAAACGGAATATATTGTCAATAAAGAGGAGAACGTTCTGATTCTCTTCGTCACGGAAGTATTCGGCTACCGAAAGGGCTGATAGGGCAACTCGTGAGCGGGCTCCCGGCGGCTCGTTCATCTGGCCGTACACCAGTGCCGTCTTCTCGAGAACTCCGGACTCGCTCATTTCCACCCAGAGATCGTTACCTTCGCGGGTTCGCTCGCCAACACCGGCAAATACTGAGAAACCGCCGTGCTGCTTGGCAATGTTGTTAATAAGTTCCATGATA
>JAYSLX010000131.1:0-12960 GCA_043725245.1 Geobacteraceae bacterium
CCGGTTGATATTGCCCAAAAATATCAGCTCATTCCGGTTAACAGGGCAGGGGGTACGCTCATAGTAGCCATGAGTGACCCCTCCAACATCTTTGCAATAGACGATATCCGCTTCATGACCGGCTTCAGTATTGAGGTTGTGGTCTCTCCGGAAAGCGCCATTAAGAGCGCAATCGACAAGTACTACGATCAGTCTGCCTCACTGGCAGACGTGATGAGCGACATCGAGGGATTCGATGACCTTGAGGTTATCGGCGACGAGGATGAGGTAGATATCTCTTCTCTGGAGCGGGCCACCGAGGACGCGCCGGTTGTAAAACTTGTCAACCTGATTCTGACTGATGCCATCAAGAAAAAGGCGAGCGATATCCACATAGAACCTTACGAACGGGTATTCCGGGTCAGATACCGGATAGACGGTGTGCTCTACGAGGCCATGAAGCCTCCAATGAAGCTGAAGAACGCCATCACTTCCAGAATCAAGATCATGGCTGAGCTGGACATTGCCGAGCGTCGTTTGCCCCAGGACGGCCGGATCAAGATCAAGCTTGGAGGTGGCAAGGACATGGATTTCCGTGTCTCTGTCCTGCCGACCCTCTTTGGCGAAAAAATAGTTTTGCGCCTTCTGGACAAGTCTAACCTGCAACTCGACATGACCAAGCTGGGTTATGAGCCGGAGGCGCTGGTTCGCTTTCAGGAGGCGATTCACAAGCCATTCGGCATGGTTCTGGTGACCGGGCCGACAGGTAGCGGTAAGACCGTTTCCCTTTATTCTGCTCTTTCCGAACTGAACAAGGTGACAGAGAACATCTCCACGGCCGAAGATCCTGTCGAGTTCAACTTTGCTGGTATCAATCAGGTGCAGATGCACGAAGATATTGGTCTGACCTTTGCCGCTGCCCTTCGCTCCTTCCTTCGCCAGGATCCTGACATCATAATGATCGGCGAAATCCGGGATTTCGAGACCGCTGAAATCGGAGTAAAAGCTGCATTGACAGGGCACATGGTTCTTTCCACCCTCCATACCAACGATGCGCCATCCACCATCAACCGTCTGCTGAACATGGGGATCGAACCGTTTCTGGTTGCTTCGGCAGTGAACCTGATCACTGCCCAGCGTCTGGCCCGCCGTGTCTGTGCGGAGTGCAAAGAGGTTGAGGAAATTCCGGTCCAGGCCCTTATCTCCGCAGGTGTACCAAAGGATGAGGCTCCGGAATTTATCTGCTACTGCGGCAAAGGTTGTCCCAAATGCAACGGAACCGGCTATAAGGGGAGGGTCGGATTCTATCAGGTGATGCCGTTAATGGAGGAGCTCCGCGAACTGATCCTGAACGGTGCCAACACTGCTGAAATCAAGCGCGAGTCTATGCGCCTGGGGATTAAGACCATGCGACAATCGGGACTGACCAAGCTGAAAGAGGGTGTAACGTCTTTTGAAGAGGTGCTGCGGGTGACCGTGTCCGATGATTAGGGGGAATTGAAATGGCAAATCTTCACCAACTGCTCAAGGATCTTGTAGAACGGGGTGGTTCAGACCTTCACATAACAACCAACACTCCGCCACAGATCCGTGTTGACGGCAAGTTGATCCAGCTGGATATGCCGTTGCTTACCCCGGTTGACACAAAGCAGCTCTGTTACAGCGTCCTTACCGAGGCCCAGAAGCACAAGTTCGAGGAGGAGAATGAGCTTGACCTCTCCTTCGGCGTTAAAGGGCTTTCGCGCTTTCGTGGTAACATTCTCGTCCAAAGAGGTGCTGTTGCAGGTGTCTTCAGGGTAATTCCCTACAAAATTCTCACCTTTGAGGAGTTGGGCCTTCCTCCTGTGGTCAGGGAACTAGCTGCAAAACCGCGTGGACTGGTCCTGGTTACCGGCCCGACAGGGAGCGGCAAATCAACGACACTTGCTTCCATAATCGATAAAATCAACACCGATAGAAGAGAGCATATTGTAACAATAGAGGATCCGATTGAGTATCTCCATCCGCATAAGGGATGTCTGGTGAACCAGCGTGAGGTCGGAGCCGATACCAAGAGTTTCAAAAACGCACTGAAGTATGTCCTTAGACAGGACCCGGATGTAGTACTGATCGGGGAGTTGCGCGACCTTGAGACCATTGAGGCGGCACTGACACTCGCAGAGACCGGTCACCTCTGCTTTGCTACACTGCATACGAATTCATGTGCACAGACCATAAACAGGATAATTGACGTCTTCCCGCCTTATCAGCAGACCCAGGTCCGCACTCAGCTCTCGTTTGTGATGGAGGGGGTTCTTTCGCAGACTCTTATTCCGAAGCTTGACGGTCATGGTCGCATTCTTTCCCTGGAGGTCATGGTTCCCAATCCGGCAATCAGGAACCTGATAAGGGAAGACAAAGTTCACCAAATATATTCTCAGATGCAGGTTGGGCAGGATAAATTCGGAATGCAGACCATGAACCAGTCGCTCTACAGTCTTTACATGCGGCGTCTTATATCTGTTGACGATGCGCTAGGTCGCTCGCCGGAACCTGATGAGCTGAAGCAGATGCTCTCAACCGGCGGGTCAATGGGTAACCAGCAGCGGAAACCGCTACGTTAATCCAATTTCAAATCAAGGGTAGCATCAAGGCGGCGAGGTTAGAGGCGACGAAGGGTACAGGTAGTACGTTGAGGAGCCGAAAACGAAGCCAACGAAAATATCGCCTTGATCTGGAACTGGAATTAGTTAGGAGGAACAATGCCCAAGTTTAACTGGGAAGCACGGAACAAGTCAGGACTGGTCCAGAAAGGGGTCATGGAGGCAGACAACCTGGCTCTTGCCGAGACTCAGTTGAAGAGATTCGGTTTTACCGGCATCTCGATTAAGGAAGAGAGCAAAGGTTCGGCCTTTAAGATACCGGGTTTTGGTGGTGGGAAAAAGGTTGATACCAAGGATCTGGTTGTCTTCACCCGCCAATTTGCCACTATGATCGATTCCGGGCTTCCGCTGGTTCAGTGCCTTGAGATTCTCTCCTCACAGCAGGAGAACAAGACCTTCAAGGATGTTCTGGTTAAGGTGAAAGAGAGTGTAGAGAGCGGATCCACCTTTGCAGATGCCCTTTCAAAGCATCCCAAGGTCTTTGACCAGCTCTTTGTGAACCTGGTTGCTGCCGGAGAGGTTGGCGGTATTCTTGATACCATCCTGAACCGCCTTGCAGCCTACATCGAGAAGGCAATGAAGCTGAAGAAGCAGGTTAAGGGTGCAATGGTCTACCCGATAACTATTCTATCCATTGCAGTCATAGTCGTTGGCGTTATCCTGGTCTTTGTTATCCCGACCTTTGCAAAAATGTTCGCCGACTTCGGTGGCGAACTCCCCCTGCCCACAAGGATGGTTATTTCAATAAGCAATTTTATCCAGAAATATATCATAGTGATGATCGCAGGTTTTATCGGCCTCAAGTACTTGATTCAGAAATACTATGATACCCCTGGTGGACGCAAGCTCATTGACCGACTTGCACTGAAGGCTCCCATCATAGGGCCGCTGGTCCGGAAGGTTTCCGTGGCCAAGTTCACTCGAACTCTGGGGACCATGATCAGCAGCGGTGTGCCGATAATGGACGGATTGGAGATCGTTGCCAAGACTTCCGGGAACAAGATTGTAGAAGAAGCGATTTACAATGTACGTCAGGCTATTTCCGAAGGTAAGACCATGGCTGACCCACTGGCAGCATGCGGCGTCTTTCCGCCTATGGTGGTGTCGATGATCGCTGTCGGAGAAGCAACCGGTGCCATGGATACCATGCTGAACAAAATTGCCGATTTTTATGACGATGAGGTCGATGACGCCGTATCCGCACTCACAGCCATGATGGAACCGTTGCTCATGGTGGTGCTGGGAACGACCGTCGGTGGCCTCGTCATCGCCATGTACCTACCCATATTCAAGATGGGAGGCGCCGTTGGCGGTTAGTTAATGGCAGAGAAACGACGGCTAACCTGGTTTATCGTTGCCAGGATGATCGTGGTGACGCTCTTTTACGCCTCCACGGATTATCTTTACAAGCGTCGACCGGATAGCTTCGATACCCTTAACCTTCTGGCTCTTGGCAAGCTGGTCGGTGCAACCTATCTCTTTTCTTTAGTATCTCTGGCTGTTCTCCGGCTGTTTGACCGGCTTCGACCCCTACTTACCTATATCCAGATCATCTGGGACCTGCTACTTGTTACAACCCTGATTCTTCTTACCGGTGGGATATCTTCCCCCTATTCCTTCATCTACATGCTTGCCATCATCTCTGCTTCGGTGCTTCTTGCCCGAAAACAGGCATTCTATGCTGCCTCACTCTGTGCAATACTTTATGGCGGGATAATTGATCTACAGTATTACGGTAAGCTGATTCCGTTGGGGCTGAGCCCATATCCCGCGCAGCAGTACGGTTCCGCTTATCTTCTTTACACCATATGTGTCAACATTGTAGCGTTTTACCTCACGGCTCTCCTCACCGGGTACCTCGCCGAAAGGGCCAAAAGCAGTGAAACTGCCTTGCTTGAAAAAGCAATAGATTATGAAGAGCTCGAAAGGCTGAACAGCTCCATAGTCAAGAATCTGACGAGTGGTTTGTTGACCGTGACCCCGGAGGGGCGCGTCAGAGTTATTAACCACTATGCAGAGGAGCTGACCGGTATTTCCCAACAGCAGGCGTATGATCGACCAATCACTGAGCTGATTCCTGGTTTCAAAAAGGTATTCGAACGACCGGATAACATGTTTACCGGCGAGTTTGCTTATTCAGGCATCGCCGGAAAAGAGATGATATTTGGCTATAATGCCATCCCCTTTTTTGATAAGCAGGGGATGAATAACGGGATCATCCTAAACTTTAAGGACCTGACACAGATAAGACAGATGGAAGAAGAACTTAAGCGTGCAGACCGATTGGCGGCAGTTGGCGAACTGGCGGCGAGGATTGCCCATGAGATACGAAACCCGCTTGCTTCGATAAGCGGTTCTGTTCAGTTAATCGCCCAGGGTAGTGGTATTCCGAATGCGGACCGACGTTTACTGGAGATCGTATTGCGGGAAACGGACCGTCTTAACTCATTAATCAGCGATTTCCTGGTGTATGCTCGGCCGGTCTCCATAAAACATGAGGGAATACGCTTTAAAGATCTCTACGCCCAACTGAAGGCGCTCCTTCGTGTCGACCCAAGATTTTCAAGCATAACTCTGATGCTTGAGTGTGAAGAAGATATTTACCTATCTGCAGACCGCTATCAACTGGAGCAGGTTTTCTGGAACCTGTTTGTAAATGCTGCCGAGGCGATGCCAGAGGGAGGGAGCATAACGGTTACCGTTACTCCTGTCCATCTGCAAGGGAGAATTACCGATCAGAAGGACTTTATACGAATCGATGTGAGTGATACGGGACATGGTATGGAGGAAGCCGAAACCATGCATCTTTTCGAGCCATTCTTCACGACCAAGCAAGGTGGCACCGGTCTCGGGCTGGCCACGGTTTATCGTATTATTGATGCACATGGCGGCAGAATATTCGTCGACAGCAAACCTGGCAATGGGACCACATTCAGCATGCTTCTTCCGGCAGGATGAGAATGTGAACTCAGTCATTTCCAAATCCGGGTGTAATTGGTGATATCCATGGGAACAAATATACTTATCGTTGACGACGAACTGAGCATGCGAGAGTTTCTTTCCATTCTCCTTGAGCGTGAAGGGTATGGAACAGACAAGGCAGAGGATGCCGAACAGGCCCTCAGGCTTCTGGAGACAGGCGGATACGACCTGGTTATCTCTGACGTAAACATGCCGGGGCTCTCGGGTTTAGACCTTCTTGAACGGATAAAGCTGGTTACGCCTGAAACGGCTGTACTCCTTATAACCGCGTACACGACTGCTGAGCAGGCTGTGGAGGCAATGAAGCTCGGTGCCTACGATTATATCCCCAAGCCGTTCAAGGTTGAGGAGATAAAGGTTCTTGTCCGTAATGCTTTGGAAAAGCGGAGACTGGTCAGCGAGAACCTCCTGTTGCGCCGTCAGATGGAGGAACGATACTCTTTTGGCGGAATAATCGGCAAAAGCGCCAAAATTCGCGAGGTTTACACCCTTATCGAGAAGGTTGCAAACAGCACAGCAACCGTCCTTATCCTCGGTGAGAGTGGCACAGGAAAGGAACTGGCTGCAAAAGCCATACATTACAATGGTCCGCGGCGTGAAAAGCGCTTCGTGGCCGTCAATTGCGGCGCCATACCTGAAACCCTTATGGAAAGCGAACTGTTCGGGCATCACAAGGGGGCCTTTACCGGAGCAGTGGCAGACCGACCCGGGCTCTTTGAGCAGGCGGAAGGAGGAACTCTCTTTCTCGACGAGATCGGCGAGGTGCCTCTGCAACTCCAGACAAAGCTGCTCAGGGTTCTACAGGAGCGGGAGTTCAAAAGGATAGGGGACAGCATAGACAGAAAGGCCGACGTCCGTATCATCGCCGCTTCAAACCGTGATCTCGAAGAGCAGGTCAAAGAGGGCTCTTTCAGGGGTGATCTCTATTATCGCCTGGATGTTGTGCAGGTACGAATGCCAACCCTGCGTGAACGGCCCGAGGATATCCCGCTGTTGATCGAGCATTTTTATCGCAAGTTTGCAGGAGATCCCGAAGGGGGTCAGATTATTACGGGTGATGCCATAAAAGCGCTCATGGTCTACCCTTTTCCGGGAAACGTCAGGGAGCTTGAGAACATTGTGGAAAGATGTCTGGTTATCGGCGACCGGATCATCTCGCTGGAGTCGCTTCCCAATCACGTTACCAGTTTCCAGAAAGGGCCGAAATCCGATGAGGCATTTATCATAGCAGCTGAAGGGATGAACCTGGAGGCTTATCTGGAAGGGATTGAAAAACGGTATCTCCTCCAAGCTCTTGATCAGTGCAGCGGAGTTAAAAAGAAGGCTGCTCAGATCCTTGGGATGAGCTTCCGTTCCTTTCGCTACAGACTAGCAAAATTCGGGATGGATGATGAGGGGGCATGATCGTGGTTCGGGATGGTGACAATTATTGTCACCATAACTGACATTAAGTTGCATTTATTTGACCCGGGTTTTGCCTGCCGATACTTCATAGGACTTAACATGCTGAAATTATGAACTATGATCACTAAATATCCTGTTGGCACGGCTTTGGCAAAAATATTAATAAATAATTCAGCTAAAGTTCTTAGGGACCGTTTCCGATAAAACCTTTAAAGCCTCTTTAGCACAAACACTCAGAAAGGAGAAACAAAGCATGTTGAACAAATTCAGAAACAACAAAGGCTTCACTCTTATCGAGCTTCTGATCGTCGTTGCGATCATAGGCATCCTGGCGGCCATCGCCATCCCGCAGTTCTCGGCCTATCGCGCCAAGGCCTACAATTCGGCAGCGAACAGTGATTTGAAAAACTTGAAGACCGGTATGGAAGCCTACATGGCTGATCGCCAGTCTTACCCACTTTCAATTGATGAAGCCCTATAATCAAAACTATTGATAGGAGATTAAGATGAAAAAGATAATTGCAATTACGGCGTTCATTTCACTCCTCACTTCCGGTATGGCTATGGCTGCTGAATTGACAGCTACCGGCGGTGTGACAACTCACGATGGATATTCCCTTTATGGCGGCATAAGTGCAACTGACTCAGCGGCTGCAACAACCCGCACCCTTATTGGCAAGACCTCTAAGGGGGTCAAGGCTGGAGTAAATTACACAGGCACAGGATACGCTTTAGATACCAAACATGGCAGCGGCCCTACCGCGTATGGTACCGCTCATGATGCCACAGCCATCTACAAGTCAGAGATTGGCGTTTCTATCGATCTACCTGCTCCGTCAGCTGCCGGGTTCTCTTCCTTCGCAACCTGGACTGCAATGTAATTGTTCTATGTATCATATGCTTACAAGCGGGGTGTTTCGGCACCCCGTTTTTCGTGCGTGCCGAGTTTGGCATTTAGACGTATCAGAAATATTCTACAGCGCGTTCCAATTTACCAGAGATCAGGTCAGATATCATATCAATAACTATATGATATAGCGTGTGAAACGAGTCAGATTGTTATGGTGCTATTCGCAAATAAAGGGATAGCAGTAACTGCTGAGTGTTCGGAAGGCAGTGAGGAGAATAATCATGCTGAACATTATGCAGGTTACCCTGAAAGGCATCTTTCGTGATCGTGTGTTTCAGGGGATCATGGCCTTGGCTGTCTTGTTTCTTTTTATCCCGTCGGCAGCTTCGCTTTCCATGCGCCAGGTGACGGAACTATCCATTACCCTGTCGCTTTCTCTTATTTCTTTCATTCTGCTACTGCTATCGGTTTTTTTGGGAGCAACTTCGCTCTGGAAGGATATGGAGCGGCGTTATACCTTCAGTGTCCTCAGTCTTCCGCTTAGTCGCAGCTCTTACCTGTTGGGACGTTTCTTTGGCTTGGCATTATTTCTGGTCTTGACCTCCACCCTCCTCGGTACTGTAGCTTGCCTGGTGATCAAGGTTGCTTCCGGGATTTACCCTTCTGACCGTCCGATTGTCTGGAGTTGGCTTGCGCTTGCAATCGTGTTTGCAACTTTCAAATACATCCTGCTGGTAGGGGTAGCATTGCTGCTCTCAACGGTCAGCACTTCATTTTTTCTACCTATTTTCGGCACTATCTGTGCTTTTCTGGCCAGCGGCATAACCCAGCAGGTGTATGAATATGTCAATTCACCGGCTGCCGCACAGATAGTTTCCCCTCTCCTGAAGCAGTTGGTTGCAGTGGTCTATTATCTCTTGCCCAATCTGGCTGGATTTGATCTGAAGGTAAATGCTATTTACGGCATAGCTCCAAACCTTGTCGGCTTGGGGATCACCGCTGCTTATTTTGCCGCCTACACCGCAATTCTGTTAGGTGCCGCTACCCTCCTGTTCAACCAGAGGGAGATGAAGTGATGCGTGCCTACGTTCCGGTTATTATTTTGGTGACGGGACTGGTTGCCTATTGCCTGCTTATTGGTCCTTTTGCCACCTACATGCTCAATAAGCCGGTTGAAGAAAAACTGGGCTTTGTTCCCAGCATCAAATTGATAAAGCCGCTGAGCGTTGATCAAAAGGAGCTTGTTGGGGCATCACTGGTGATGAAGGTGATGATGTATTATGGTGGAGTTATGGGCAAGGCCATTAAGGAACGGGTGATTACGGAGCCACCTGACCTGCAGGGGATGTCCCGTTTGCTGCATGGCGCGGTACAACTTGATCCATACAATATGGATGCCTATTATCTTGCACAAGGATTTCTTACCTGGGACGCCAGGCAATTCAAGGTGGCTAACGACCTGCTCGAATACGGTATGAAGTATCGCAACTGGGACTGGTATCTGCCTTTTTTTGCCGGGTTCAATAGTGCCTTTTTCATGAAAGATTATCTGAAGGCTGCTGAATACTACAAACGTGCCGGAGAGTTAAGTGGCTCAGAACTTCACAAGAATCTGGCCGGACGCTACATGCAGGAATCTGGTCAAACCGATCTGGCAATTGCCTATCTGACTGTCATGGAACGGGGAGAAAATATTCCCACCTTGAAGAAGGGCTACCAGATACGACTGATGGCATTCCGCGAGGTGCGGCGGATTGAGCTGGCTCGTGACCACTACCAGCATTTACGGGGGACTATGCCGGTTTCGGTTGAACAACTGGTACAGGCCGCCCTGTTGACACCCCCCCCGGTTGACCCCTATGGCGGTAGGTTCTACTTGCAGGCAGATGGTAAAGTGAAAAGTACCAGTAAGTTTGCCTTTGCAGGAACGAAGGGAGAGAAGTAGAATGCTGGCAATTGAGATTACTGAACTGAGCAAGACTTTTAAGAGCAAGAAGGGGGGGAGGGTTGAAGCCCTCAAAGGGGTCTCTCTTTCTGTTGGACAGGGAGAGGTCTTTGGTTTCCTTGGCCCGAACGGTGCCGGCAAGAGTACTACTATCAAATGCCTGATGGGATTGATAAAACCTTCGTCAGGCAATGCAACTGTCATGGGCAAGACAGTTTCTGCTTCAGATGCCCGAAAAACAGTTGGGTTCCTGCCGGAAAATCCGGCTTTTTATGATTATCTTTCGGCCGAGGAATACCTTTACTTTGTGGGAAGGGTGTTTCAGATGCCTGAGGCGGTGTTGACACGACGCACTGAGGAGATGTTGAAGCTGTTGGAGTTATGGGATGCCCGCAAACGCCAGATGCGAGGCTACAGCAAGGGAATGGTCCAGAGGGTGGGGCTGGCTCAGACCCTGATTCATGATCCCGATGTCTATATCCTGGATGAGCCGATGAGCGGGCTGGACCCGATTGGTCGGGCACTGGTGAAAGAGATCATCCTGGATCTTAAGAAACAGGGGAAGTGTGTCTTTTTCAGTACTCATATTACCGATGACGTGGAAAAAGTCTGTGATCGGGTGGGAATAATTGTAAATGGGGTGCTGCAGTCGGTTCATGAGGTTGATGATCTGCTTCAGCAGGGGATTGAAGGATATCAAGTTCAGGTTACCAACTGCCCTCATGACCTTGCTTATGAGTATGCCGAGAAAGGGAAGAACGCAATGCCAGGCCAGATATATGTTCCTCGGCACCAATACCAGAATTTCATGGAAAAATTATTCGCTGGTGGTGGTTCTGTCATCTTGATAGAACCTAAACGAAAAAACCTTGAAGCCTTTTTTCTGGATGTTGTTGCCAAAGGCTATGGATGAAACTGAGAAGCCGTTATTGCTTGACCTTGCTTGTACTCATCGTACTGGTGATCTACTATCCCGCCATCCATGCGCCTCTCAACCCGATGGATGACAGGGCAATAGTGACCTGGCTGATAAACTTTGATTTCAGTTCTATTCAGAGCATTTTCAGAGGAACAACCGACTATTATTTTCGACCGGTCCTTCTGGCAAGCTACCTCATGGACATGTATCTATGGGGTGCTGAGACCAGCTTCATGCACCTTGACAACGTACTGATCCATTCGGTCAACACCGTTCTGGTATTTGCCGTCGCTGTTTCCGTTTACCCCCGCATGCAGATTCGATCAAAACTACTTCCTTTTCTTGCAGCGCTTTTCTTTGCAATACATCCGGTCAACTGCGAGCCTGTCAACTGGATAGCCGGAAGGAGCGACCTGCTGGCAGGTACCTTTGTCCTTCTCTCGTTCCTGTTGCTAGTCAGGGGTTTGGACAAGATCAACCCTTATTACGCCTGGCTTGCTTTCCTCATGCTGATTCCGGGAGCATTTTCCAAAGAGACGGCAGTATTCTTCATTCCTGCGGCAGTATTGATAATTCTTTATTTCCCGATCGCCCCAGACTTTAAAGATGCTGGAGGTTTGATAATTCGTGCTGTTAACCGGTTCAGATTCCTGATTCCTTTTTTCGGCGCCCCTCTGTTCTTCCTTTTTTTCAGGATGTCATTTCTCCATTCGTCAAGTGATTCGGGGATGAGCCTGCTGCGGCATTTCATAGGAGCCGAAAAGCAACTGTTCCCAAAAATTAAGCTGTTGCTCACCGGTACGGGCTTTTACGCAGGCAAGCTATTTTTCCCTTACCCATTGAATTTTACGATATCCCAAATACCTGAACAGTTCATCTGGCTAGGGGTTCTGGTCGTCATCATGCTTGTCTGCATGATGAGACGCATGGACCTATCCGCGGCAATTTTTCTTTCGTGCGCTATTATCGCTTCGTCCGCGCTTCTTGTGCTGCTGATACGACCGGCATGGACTCCCGCAGCAGAGCGATATCTCTACATACCGTCGGCCTTTTTCTCCCTTGCGATATCTTCGGTATGTTTTAATCTTTTAGTAAAAATACCTTCGAAAGCAGTAGTATCCTGTATTCTGGTTATATTTTTCAGCTCAACGGCTATTGCCACAGTACAAAGAAATCTGTTATGGCAGGACAATGTCGCACTTTTCAGAGATTCGGTAACCAAATCGCCGGATTTCCCGTTTGCGAAATCGGTTCTGGCGGATCTTCTGAAAGAAAGCGGTGAGCATGATGAGGCAAGATCGATAATTATCGCTAACAGTGCCCCTGAAGGGTTGCGGAATGCGGATTTTCTGGATTTAAAAAGGGCTGAACTGCTTATTGAGGAAAGGAGGCCGCTTGAAGCAAAAGCCATGATAATAAGGACGAGGAAAAAGGACGGGCAACTCTATTTCCTGTTTGAGCAGCTTTTGGTGAAAGTGAATGAGGATCTGTTGAATAATGCTTCCGCTGATGAGAAGCTGTGTTTAATCAGGGAACTGATATCAGTGAATAATGAACTTTACGATGCGTACAGGGATCCATTTTATTACTACCGGCTTGGGCAGCTCTATCTTCAAATTCCAGACAAGGTTTCTGCTGCTCGATATTTCAGTCTTGCACAAAAGGAGTCCCCTCCGGATTCGCATTATAAAAAAGCGGCGGAAAGACTTGCCGACAGGTTGTCTAAACCGTGAATATCAACAGTTCCATAAGGCTCATAAGGCCGTTCCAGTGGGTCAAGAACCTCATGATGATCTTTCCTCCATTTCTTGCCGGCACCCTTTTTCGTGAAGGGTCACTGAAGTCGGGATTGATCCCCTTCGGCTCTTTTTGTATTGCAGCAAGTGCGGTCTATGTCTTTAACGACATAATTGACCGTGAAAACGATCTGGCTCATCCGCGTAAAAAGAACCGTCCAGTTGCGTCGGGGCAGGTAAGCGTCAAGCAGGCAACAGCAATTTCTGCCTTGCTTCTCGCACTTTTAATTCTGCTCTCAATGAATCAGTCCGTTCCCCAGAGGCTCTATCTGATTCTCTACATCGTTCTTTCTGTTGCATATACTCTTGCTCTGAGGGATATCCCTGTCGTTGATCTGTTTTGTATTGCGGCCGGTTTTCTTATCAGGCTCCAGTATGGTGGTTCGGTCTTTGGAGTGGCCATTTCCGAATGGCTTTTTCTCAGCGTACTATTTCTTGCCATG
>JAYSLX010000132.1:0-4702 GCA_043725245.1 Geobacteraceae bacterium
CGGGGTTAGCATTGCTTTTGAAAATTCGGCCACTACAGTCCAGTCTATTTTACACATTCACTCACCTCTATTTTTCTGGGGTGCATAACTCGTTATTGACCAGCCCCCCGCGCGTGTGCGCGTGAACAGGTGATCCCCCCAAATGGAACATTTATTCTGGAATTGTTTTAACTCGCTTAACAATCCCAATCTGAAAAAGCTTCTTCGCCAGATTATAGATATCATCTTTGGCGCCATCACGAAGTGAACCCACGACAGCAATGGCTACAACAATATCGTTGCCTCTGATCTGATAAATAATGCGGTACTTTGAGTTAAACCCCATTCGGGCAAATAACCGCCCGAAACGCAGGCAAGATGCCTACGCTCCAGAATTTCATTTTTTCGGGTGCAGCAAAGCAGTAAGTTCCCTTCTTGCCTCACCAATGCTCAGCGGAATCCTGCCCAGCTCCAATCCATCTTCGTTCTTCAGCAGCCAGAATAGTTCCGCCACCTGTGGCAACCTGAGCCTTACCTGCTCCATCTGTTGCGGGTCAGTGAAGAGCTCTTCCGGCGTGCCGACAGCAACCAGCTTCCCCTTGTCGAGTATGGCGAGTCGCTGAACAAAGAGCGGAATCAGATCAACCTCATGGGTAGCCATGACAATGGTCACCCCATGTTCGCGATTCAGGTTGGCCAGCAACTTGAACATCCGCTGCTCCCCAACCGGATCGAGCCCTGCCGTAGGTTCGTCCAGCAGGAGGATCTCATGTCCCATGGCAAGTAGCCCGGCTATGCAGACCCGTTTCTTCTGTCCGTAGCTCAGGGCATGGATGTTTCTGGGCCCGGCTCCATCCATCTCAACCTGTGAGAGTGCCGACGCAACCATTTTAGCAACTTCGTCCTCGGAGAAGCCCATGTTGCGGGGGCCGAAAGCCACATCCTCGAATACCGAGTGGGCAAACAGCTGGTCATCGGGATTCTGGAACACCATCCCCATCTTACGGTAGATTTCGCGGGGGTGCAGCTTCAGAATATCCGCTCCATCAAGCATGATTTTACCCCGATAGTCGCGGATAAGCCCGTCCATCGCCTTCAGCAGCGTGGTCTTGCCTGACCCGTTCGCTCCGAGAAGGGCAAGGAAATCTCCCGATTCGACCGTCAGTCGGATATCGGCAAGCGCAGCGGTTCCGTCCGGATAGGTGAAGGAGTCAATGGATGTTTCCAGTCGTATGGTTTTCTGCCGTGTATCAGCCATGTCAATGTGTCGGGAGAAGATTAAGCGAAACCTCATGTAACCGCTTATCGGTTGTCCATAGAGGAATTCCGGTCAGCATGGCAGACATGAGCAGATGGATGTCAATGTAACCAAGCCCTTTCCCCATAAGCCTGTTATCTTCAATAAACTGAATTACCTCATCATCGTCAGCTCTGGATGCCATGGGAAGGTCTTGAAGGAGAGAGAGGATTTCTTTTCTGTTTTTAAGGGTTCCACACGCGAGTTCACCAATTATAAACGGGTGACAGACTACATGGCCCTCATTTAAAAATGCTTCAAGTCCGATAGTTCCTGACCTAAAATGATCAACCCAGACCGAAGTATCAACAAGGATCATGTCATATCCTCTCTGCTCTTCTTCGAGGAATCAGTTCCAGATTCTTTTCCGACCCCCTCAACCCCGCGAGTCGTTTCGAGCTTTCCCTTGCAATAAGTGCCTGTAATCCGAGCCTGACAAGAGATGTCTTTTCGGTAATACCGGTCAATTTAGCCGCTTTATCAAGCAAGGCGTCTTCGATATTAAGTGTAGTTCTCATGGCCTGTCATCTCCTTATGTGTATGCATCTACCATATGCCTCAATATGCACCTAAGATGTGCATTAGTCAAGATGGACATGAAGACACAATGACAGCTTGACTAAAGCCCCCACAACAGCCCCATGCAGATGACTAACAGCAGTGTCGGCAATGTTTCTGCTACCCTGAACGGCTTGTGCCTGAAGATCGGCAGGGTGCCGTCGTACCCCCGTTGAACCATTGCAACCGTCATGGCCTGACTGCTGTCGAATGCCTTTATCACCAGGGCGCCGGTCAGGGTGCCGAAGGAGCGCAACCCACTCCTGAAACCGGCATAACCGAGCCGGTTCCGCTGGGAAGCATGGATAACCTGGGCGTCGTCGAACAACAGGAAAAGATAGCGCCAGGCAAATACCATCACTTCGATCAGCCCCCGAGGGAGACGCATCCATGCCAGGGCGCCCATCACCTCGGTGAACGGTGTAGCAAAGCCTGCCGCGGCAACGACCGAAACCGCCCCCATGATCCGACTGGCGATGCGAAGCCCCTCATTTAGGCCATCAGCGTGGCAGACGATCTCCAGGCCAAGGATACTTCCGCTCCAAAGCACGATGTGTCCGCTGAATAAGGTCTTCAGTAGCAGCACCAGCAAGGCCAGCATTAGTGGCTCGGCAAAGCGGAGCAGCAGCAGGCGGGGACGCACTCCCAGGGTCAGACAGATGATGCCGCCAAGCCCTGTCACCAGCAGCGGAAACGCCAGGCCGCGGTAGCTGATGACCATCAGCAGCAGGGCCAGGACTGCAAGGATCTTTACCCGGGCATCGAGATTGGTAAGGGGGTGGAAGGAAGCGGTTGTATGTTGCAGAGTATGACGCATCACGGCTTTGTTTCCTTTTTCTCTCCTGACAACATCCGCCACCAATAGCCGGCCCCGAACCCGGCCACGGCTCCGGCAATCAGAAACACGAACAGCAGCAGATCTCCCTGGTCGGTATTGATCAGCGACGGTTTTGCCTCGCGGCCATGCTCCTTGGCGATCTTCTCTACCACTGCCTCGTCAACCCCTGTCCAGGGGCGCGGTGCAAGGGCGAAGAAGTTGAGCACAAACAGCAGGCTCGGCAGCAGGATGGCGTGCATCAGCAAAACCCTCAGGCGACGTTTGCGATCAGGCATTGGCAGACACCTCGTTGTTTTTCAGGATTTTCATTCTCAGGAGCAGGTCAGGGCGCTTCCTGTGAAGCAGCACCACCATCCCGGCAGTCATCGCCCCCTCCAGGATCCCGAGCGGCAGCTGTGTCGGGGCAAAAGCCAGCACAACCTTGACGAAAAGCGGGAGAAACGGGTCACTCCCCCGGATGCCGGAGGCAAGTTCAGCAGAAGTAGCGAGATAGGTTGCCCAGTCGGCAGCAAGCCCGGCCAGAAATGCGGCGACTGCCAGGCCGGCCCCGATGCCGCGCATCCCCCTGAAAACGAACCAGGCGGTAAATGAGCCGACCACACCCATGGATACGATGTCTGCTCCCAAGGTTGAGAGTCCGCCGTGTGCCATCACAAGCGCCTGTATGAGCAGCGCTACGGTGGCGATTACCACAGAGACCAGCGGGCCGAGGAGAATCGACGACATTCCGGTCCCACACGGGTGGGAACAGGTTCCGGCAGTAGGCACCGGTATCGGCATGCAGGAGATGATGAATACTACCGCTGCAAGCAGCCCGACAAGCGGCTTCATGGAGAGATCGTCATGAGAGAGCGTGTTGAGACGACGGACCCCCAGCATCACGAACGGTGCCGCAACCGAAAACCAGAGCAATGCCCAGTTGAGCGGCAGAATCCCTTCGCTGATATGCATGGCATGGGCAGGAGTGGCGTACAACATCAGGCAAGCGACGCTGACCAGAACCCTTTCCATCAGATTTTATCTCCCCGTAGGTCGCCTGAGAACAGCTTCCCCGCACCGCGGGAGGCGCAGAAATCGCCGCACATGGTACAGGTCGCTTCGTCCTCCGGTGTTCGGCTGGCACGGATCGCTTTGGCATCCTCCGGATAGAGGGCCAAATCGAACTGCTTCTGCCAATCCAGGTCACGGCGGGCCTTGCTCATCTCTTTGTCCCGTTGACGCCCCTTTTCAGGGTACTTGTTCATATCGCCGATGTAGGCAGCTATCTTTGCAGCCTTCACCCCCAGGCGCACGTCCTCTTCGTTGGGAAGCGCCAGATGCTCGGCCGGGGTGATGTAGCAGATCAGGTCGGCCCCGAAGCGGCTGGACTGGGCCGCGCCGATGGCGGCGGTGATGTGATCAAAGCCGGGAGCCACGTCGGTGGCGATCGGACCGAGCATGTAGTAAGGTGCACCGCCGCTCATCCGCTTCTGAAGCTGGATGTTTCCCTCAATCTCGTCCAGCGGTACATGCCCCGGCCCTTCAACCAGCATCTGGCATCCCATGTTGCGGCCGATCTCGGCCAGTTCGCAATTGAAGATCAGCTCCTGGATCTGGGCACGGTCCGAGCTGTCGTGGATTGCCCCGGCCCGCAGGCCGTTGCCGAGCGACAGCACCGTGTCATATTTCTTGAGTATCCCAACCACCCTGTCAAACTTCTCATACAGCGGGTTTTCCCGACCATTGGCAATCATCCAGGCCACCATAGAGACCCCACCTTTGGAGACCAGCCCGCCGTAGCGATACCCCTGTTTCCGCAACCGCTCGATTGTGCAGAGGTTAATCCCGCAGTGCACAGCCATGAACGCCATGCCGTCGGCACACTGCTGCTCGATTATCTCAAAGAGCATCTCATCGTCGAGCTTGTTTGGGTCACCGTACCTGCGGGCCGCCTCGCAGAAGGCTTGATAAAGTGGGACATTCCCCACAGGCAGATCCACGGCGGCGATCACCTCGCGCCGGACCCGGTCAAGATCCCCCCCGACAGAGAG
>JAYSLX010000133.1:0-9937 GCA_043725245.1 Geobacteraceae bacterium
ATCGAAACGGTATCTGTTGACTGATCAGGATGGCCAGTAGAATCAACTTACGGGTTAAGTTGATTCGGTCAGAATCTCAAGGCCGACAGACTCCTAGGGCGAAGTAGCCATTGCTGTTGGCAGCATAGGCAAGTCCTTGCAGGGTATTATCGCCCGTCGACTCATCGCCTTCCACACCCAGTTCGTTGATAACGGTGTAACCGTTGCCAGAGATGGTCAAAAAACCGGTGCCGCTCCGCGGCGTGGCTCCATCTGCCTGAAAGAAATCGACGCGTCCCTTAAAGGTTCCATCGGGATTGAAGCCGACGTTGACTTTGCCGCTGCCTGGTTCCAGATCAAGGCTGGCGGTGTCGTTGGCGGTCATCACAGCATTGATGTTTACGTCGTTGGTGGCGGTGAGGGTGAGCTTGTTGGCGCTCCAGCTTACATTGTCGTTGACGTTGATGTTGCCGTCTTCCCCGTTGCCGTCGGTGCTGGCAATGCTCACATCGCCGCCGCCAAGGTTGGCGGACAAGGTCGCGCCGTCGATATCACCCCCGCTGGCGGCAATAGTGAAGCCGTCAGGGTCGATCAGCCACAGGCCGTTCTTGCCCTTGGGAGCCAGACTGTTGACGCGGGTGTTGTTGCCAATCCGCACCCTTCCTCCTGATGTCTCTACAAATCCGCCGTCGCCGCCGTTGGGGGCGCCGGCATCCAGAGTGCCATTAACGATGGTCTCGCCATTATCCATATCCGCCAAGAGCAGGATGCGGCCTGCCCTGCTTTCAAGTGTCCTGGCTTCAATAACTCCGCTATTATTTACCATGGCGCTGGTCAGGCTGTCGGCCGCCTTGGCTGTCATCACCACCATGCCACCATCAGCCTTGATCAGCCCCTTGTTCTCGGCCAGGGCATCAATGGCGCCCTGCTCAATGCTGTAGGTCACTAGACCGTCACCTACAAAATCCAGGTTTACTTTATCACCGGCAACAATGGCAACAGTTCCCTTCTCTGCGCTTATGCTACCGCTGTTGCTTATCTGTGGAGCGACGAGCGCCACTACGCCACCTTGTGCATTAATGCTTCCCTGGTTCTCCACCTTTCCTGCAAACCCGATCTTTTCGAAATTGTATTTTCCAGCAATGAAGTTCTCATTGGCAAGATTTAGTGAAGAAGCAACAAGACCACCAACATCGACTTTAGCGGTTTGGCCAAAAATAATACCGGACGAGTTGAGAAGAAATATCTGCCCATTTGCGGTAAGGCTTCCCATGATCTGGCTGGGGTTCTGGTCCTGTATCCGGTTCAGTGCCACGCTGGAGGCGCCCGGTTGCTGAAATTTTACCCCGGCGTTCTGGCCGATGTTGAAAGTGGACCAGTTGGCGATCATCCGGTCGTTGTACTGGTTCACAGTCATGCTGTTGCCGGACTTGATGATGTTGCCACTCCCTGACACGATCCGCCCGCCGGTTGGCAAGGCCCCAGAATCGAGGGCGCTGACCGGCAGGGCTCCGAGCATAATGGCAACCATCAATGCCGCAGAACCAACTATAATAGAAGGAATACTGCCACTGTTTTTGACTGTCTCGGCAACAACCAACCAGGCTTCCTTGATGCTGCTCCAGATAAGACGATAGGTTTTGTTCATAGCATCTCTCCCTTAAAACCAAACCGAGGCCTGAAGCCAGTACCGGTTGTCATCGCTGTAATTGTCGGAATCCTTGCCGGTGGGACTACGACCGGCGTTGCTGTCGAGGGCGTGGGCCCAGGAGGCCCGAAGGGCGTAGACAGTTGACTTGCTGAGGTTAACCCCCAGACCGACGCCGGATAACCAGTAGTTGTTTTTGCCAGTGCCACTGCTGATGGCGTTGGTCCATACGGTCTTGTGCAGGGTAATGTTACCGGCATCCAGAAACCCCACAAGCTGCAGGTCTCCCCATGCTCCATTTTTCGGAACGTCATAACGCAGTTCAGTAGTGAAGCTATGCCCTTCATCGCCGCTGGCCTCGCCCACTGGGTAGGAACGGACCCCATCGGAGCCACCAAGAATAAACTTTTCCGATGAGTCAAGATTGCTGCCAGCCAACTGGCCATTACCCGAAGCATACAAGGAGAAGTCGCCGATCAGCTTTTGGAGCCTGGAAACAGCGTAATCGAACTTGTAGTAGCTGCCTGTGGTCTTTGCCGTCATTGAGTCTTCCTGTGCATCGGCCAGTACCCCCAGCTGCAGATCACCGGCAGTGATAGCCAAACGAACGCTGGTAAGACCTCCATCTCCGAAGATGTCATATCCTCTGGCAGTGAGATCTGCAGTGCCGGCATGCATATCGCGATCACGGGTAAGCGTGCCATTGGCATAGTCGTTCAACATTCGGTATTCGTAATTGACGTTGCCCCACAGGCTGAAGGACCGGCATCTGAGGACCGGGTAAGAGAAGTTGGTGCCGAGGGTGTCTGCCCGACCGTGGGCATCCAGGCTGGCAAGCTCTTTGCCTAGTTCGTAGTGGAGACCGGAATAGGAGATTCCGCCTTTCAGCCCGGACGGATGCAGCAGGGTGCTATACCCCGCTCTCCCCTGATACAGCCCTTCTGTTCCTGTCAGGGAAAGAAAAAGTTGGTCGCCGATGCCTAGAGGGTCATTGATCGAAACATACCCGGTGCCACGCCAGATTCCAGTGTAACGGTTACCGAAATTGTCACCGGATACCCCGCCGCTGAACAGCGGGCCTTCGGAAACATCAATCAGAACCTTTGTGCTGCCATAGGTTCCACCACGCTCAAGGATGGCGCGGGCATTGATGCCTGGCAGGTCGTTAAGCAGCATGAGGGATCGTTCAAGCTGGTTTTCGTGCAGCGCTTCACCGCTCCTTACCCCGCTCTCGACTATACCCTGCAGAACACCGTCACGAATACGCCGTGGCTCTTTGACCTTAATGGTGGCGCCGCCGTCAATCCTGCCCCCCAGTATGGCTATTTCGATGATGCCGGATGTGACATCCTGCTTGGGCAGATAGGCCCTGGCCAGGAAAAAACCTTTGCCACGCAGATAGTCCGTGACTAAGCCTGCCAGTCGCTGCAGGTCGGTCAAGCCCTGTACCTTGCCGACTGCGTCCTTCAATAACTCCTGCAGCTCAGCTTCGGAGGCCATGCCAGCGATGCCGGTAAATCGGAACCCCTTAACCAAAATTTTTACTCCGCTATCAGTGAGTGAAGGGCGTTCAACATCGGATTCGCCCGGTTTGGGCAGTCGGTCGGGAAGTCGGGTGGGTTGCTGTTGCTGTTCACGCAAGATGGAACCGGCATCAGGAACCGGGGCGGCAAAAGCAGGCAAGGAATTTAGCAGAATGACACTGCATAGAGCAGACCAGGATTGTTCGCATGGGAGCTCCTTAAATTGCGGAGAGACTATGTGCTCTTGGCGCGGACGGCACATCTTTACCAAACGTCGTAATCCACATTGACCGTAAGGTTGTTACCGATAGTCTCATTAACTTTTTTCTGGAGGAAAACTCTATGTATCAAGTTTTTATGTATTCACCGATGACTTATGAAAACAGTAATGATATCTAACGTTGGCCCCTCGATGTCGACACATTGATGGTGTCTCCTTTCCTTCAATGAGCTTTATTGTTGCCTGGAAGGTTGTTATAAAGTTTTTATCGGAGTTGCATAAATAATCTTTAACCTATTTCTATGAGGTAGGCTAAGAAAAGTGGACACCATATTATATCCCAAACTATTATTTTAAACTAATCTATCCATTCATTCCTCATGATAAACCAAATTTTACCGATATCTTGTATATGGTTTAACTCGATAAGAGTGGTGGGGAAATGAGATTAGCGGGCAGAAAACCGATTGGAGATTTCCTAGTGGATGCCGGCATCATAACGGCTACGACACTGGAGAGAGCCTTGACGCGGCAAAAGGGGAGCGGCAAGCAGCTGGGGAGCATACTCGAAGATATGGGGGTAATTACCGATGCCGAATTGGTTGATGCTCTAGCGAAACAGCTGAATATGAAGTCGGCCAAAAATATTCTTGGCCATGAATTCGCCCCTCAATTGTTGGAGCGGGTCTCGGTTGACTTTGCATTAGAGCGTAAAATTTTCCCACTAATGGAAAAGGATGGTGTGTTGGCCATAGCGGTAAGCAACCCATTTGATATCGACACATTCGATTTTCTCGCCCAAAAAACAGGTTTGAAAATCTTGCCGGTACTAGCCACTGACAAGGAAATCCTCGCGGCCATTAAGGGGCACTACCTGAAGGGGGCTACTATAGAACGGAAGGCGCGGAAAATTCTGGTAGTTGAGGATTCGCCTCCGGTGGCAACCATCATTAAGGTGGCGCTCCAACGTGAAGGATTTGACGTTTTCATGGCCATGGACGGGTTAGAAGGACTCAAGCAGGCGCTTACCCATCTTCCCGATCTGATAATCTGTGACTCTATAATGCCAAAGATGGATGGCTTCGGGATGTTTAGAGCACTGAAAGGCTCCCCGCAGACCGCCGAAATTCCCATCATCCTGATCACCTCCAAGGCATCTCCGGAAGATGAGCAAAAAGCTCTCGAATACGGTTTCTTCGATTTCGTAGCCAAACCGGTCATGCCGATGAGGGTCATATCCCGCGTAAAACGAGCATTTAATCTGCTGGATACAATTCAGGGGTCCGGAAAAGCTGCCCACCCAGAGTAAAAAGGATGATTTCCCAACCTCCGGGACAGGACACATCTCTTCCGTATCTACGTTGCAACTAATTTACGAAAAAACCTCTATTTAATTCAGGCAGCTTTGAGTTTCAGAAAGGGAACCCATATGAAAATGTCCGGGAATATTCTGTTGATTCTTTCAGCTTTGACAGTAATGCTGCTATCCGGCTGCTCCGGTGGAGTTGGAAGCGATACTGCGACAAAGACTGTTTCAGGGGTAGCGGCAACAGGTGCAGCTATCAACGGAACAGTCTGCCTACGTGATGCCGCATCTCACGAGAGCTGTGTGATCACCTCCAACGGAATTTACAGTTTCGACGTAACAACAATGACTCCTCCCTTCATTCTCAGGGCCTCTTGGAGTGAAAACGGTGTGCCGAAAGAGCTATATTCCATGGCGGTAAGAAGTGGAGTGGCTAACATTTCTCCTCTGACCCACGCAATAGTTATAGAAGCTGCCGGTGGTGACGTTGCAGGGGTATATGACACTCCCACACCTTCAGCGTTGATAGCAATGGCAGATAATATCCCTGAAGCAACAATTGACTTTCAGAATGCCCTTGCACCACTGATCCTGCAATATGCTTCGACCAATACAGACCCGATAACAACCCCCTATCTGGTCAACCATACTGGCATGGACAGTCTTTTAGATAACACTTCGTTCTCCTTTGCCAACAACACCATGACTGTCACCAATTCTGTTACAGGATCAGTTCTTTACCAAGCCCCGGCCACCAGTATTGACCAGGGAGTATCGACCATACTATGGAGTTCGACTGAAGGGAAGATTGCCGAAGACCCTTCGGTTGCGGTAGACAGTTCAGGCAACGGACTTGTACTCTGGGTACAGAACGATAATACACGGTACAACATTGAGTCAAAATGGCTCTACGGAAGCAGAGGCTCTGCAAGGGTAAGCGATGGGACAACTTCGTGTATTGCACCGAAGGTTGCCTTTGCCCCTGACGGTACTGCACATGCGGTCTGGTACCAAGCTACGGAAGGAGGGCTGACCACCATCTGGCACTCCCGCTACGTTCCGGGAACGGGGTGGACAGGACGAACCCAGGTTTCTCAACATACCACTAGCGCATATTATCCGCAGCTTGCAGTTGATGGCTCAGGCAATGTAATGGCGATCTGGTATGAAGCCAAACCTCCAGTTGGCAATCACTTTGAAGTTTACGCAAGCAGGTATTCGTCGCAGTCCGGTATATGGTCTACGCCAGTACAACTCAGTAGCAGTTCGCACAGCGCTTACCGTCCAATGGTTGCCATGAATACTGCAGGCAAAGCGGTGGCTGTTTGGCCAGAAGATATCGGGGACGGGTCGGTCTCCAACGACGATAAAGAAGTAGTTGCGGCTAGCTGGAACGGTACAACTTGGTCAGCACCGATAAAACTCAACAGCATCTCGGGTGTAAGCCAAAGCATTTATGCTCAGGTTGCCGTGGCAATTGATGACAACGGTGACGCCATGGCGTTATGGCCACAGAATACCATTCAGGCTGCACGGTTGGTAAACGGAGCCTGGGGGGCGTCTGCCGATATAACCAATGGCGGAGCCGGCATATGCTATGCTCCGGAAGTGGCTTTCTCCTCCTCAGGCAAGGCAATAGCTGTATGGCAGCAACATGATGGCTCCAATAAGTATGATGTGGCGACAAACAGTTTTTCCAGCAACACAGGTTGGGGGACTGCCAGTATCATAAGTATGGGAACAGACAGTGCGGAGTATCCTCATCTGGCAATTGATTCAAGCGGCAATGCAACCGTGGTCTGGGCAGAGGGGTTCTATTCTTCTACTGCTCCTGCGATGATGCAGTCTCTGTATCTGACAGGAATCGGCTGGAGTCCCCCGCTCTCCATAGCCACATTGACCTCTGATGATCTTTATTATTCCCCAGTGACTGCCGTCGGGTCAAACCCTGCGGGTCAAGTTTATTCGGTTTGGGGCCTTGATTCCATGTAATACTTTGACCTTACAAGAAGAGTTTGCTGAACGAGATGCCTCCTGCCATGTCGATGAGAAAGAAGGACGATTGGCGTTTTTTTTAATAAAGAAGTGTTCGATTTTATGCAAGATGAGGAGGTCGTTTGAAATTTAATGACTGCACTGTCAGAGAATGGCTCAGAGGCTGGCTATGATGCGGAGGAAGCTTTGATCTGTAGGATGTTCGAAAATACGGAGTGCTTCTGCCAGCGGTTATTTGTGAGTAGGGGATTGGATACAAAACCAATTACCATGTGGATATATTCGCCTTCTCTCTTGGGTGGATGTTTCACTTCCGACGAAGTAGACAGAAGAGGCTGAATGCAGCCACTCCTGACCCCAACAGAAAAAATGTGTTCGGTTCAGGGACCGGAGTGGGTTCATTCCTTCCTGAAGAAATTCGTGGCTGCAACGGAGAATCTGGAGAGAAATGGGGAGAACCGCTGTAGAATACAGGCGGCCCGAAATTGCTTGGTAATTGCTCTAAGTATTCAGGTATCGCACCAGCCGAATCTTCAGTAGGCGACCATGATGACAATTTTCGTGGGGGGTCATCTACAATCTCGGTATTTTTGTGCATTCGACGGGGAGGGCCATCAACCCGTTCAACAGGGTCGGCGGGTGAGACCAAACTCACATCCATCGGAGGTGGTGCAATGACATAGTCGTTGCAGCAGTATGTGCGAACGATACGTACCCCGTCGGTAACATACCCGTCACCTTTGGGTAGCCTGACAGGTTTTGAAGTTCGTCGGATGATCTCCCCTATTCTGTACGAGACAAATGTCCATACCTCTTTATCCTGTTTCCCCAGCTTGGCTGTTTCCCAGTTGAAACCAGAAAAGTGGGCTGAGAGTACAGTATCATTTCGAACCGTTTTGCGGAAATCCTCCACCGAATTAATGCTGTTTTTCTTGCATAGTCCGAAATATTTGCCAGATATTTCACTGCTAGCGTCGGCTGGTTCCTGAATTTCCAACTTAGCTAATGTAATTGGGGCTGCTTGTGAAACGACCTTCTCCTTTGTGAAGGATGATCGGACAAGCAGGCTTATCGCCACAACTGCGAGAACAAGAAGTGCAGCTATCCCGATCCCTGTTGTGAAGCTGGTTAGATATTTCTTAAAGCCTGATCGCCTTCTGTACGGCATATAATTACCCTCTCAAGTTCCTGTATCTGCCCAGCAAGTAAGCCCAATGGGCTTGATGTTGTAAGTCAAAACGTATAGGAGATCATTTCACAATATGTTCACACTGTTTCATCTCCGGCTCCTTAGTAGGCTTGTCGCTCAACCAGACAGCCGCATAATTTCCGTATATTCCGACACCCATCGTCTGCCATGGATGTTTCCCCCAGTTATTCCGCTCAATAATCATCTCCAGTTCTTCATTCCTGCTTACCCAGTAATTGACCGCCATAGCCGGTGAGAGGTTTGCTGAAGTCCAGTAAATGTTCTCATACCCGTTTGAGCGGTGATCCGAAATCTCGCGGGGCTTCTTCCACATTCCGAGAGCATATTTGTGGTCTGCAGTATAACAGAGTGGATTCCAGCCACCTTTCACCTTACCCTTGTCCGACCAGCTGTGCAGGTTGCATGGTATCCCCCGTTCATCGGTCATGTCTTTGTGAGGAGAGTTGATCGATAGGTCAATTACATGCCACTTGGCGACCGTATAGAGTGACTCCCTGACCGCAACAGGTGGGAGGTGACTGTCTTCTCGCACTCGATTCAAAAGACTTACAAGTTCAGCCTCATCATCGGTGAGGCAACGGCCAGGTTCATTCATCCCCCCCATTGATGTAGATGCAATATTTGAGTTTGATTCCGAGGAAGCACTGGAATAACTTATTGAGATCGAGGAAATTAGCTGTATAACCAACAGTGAGAGTATAAACCGCGTTACCGCTTTCATTTAAGCCCCTAAACTTTGGTGGCAATAATTAATACTGGGCTGATTTAGTCTATTTTAATAGCAATACCCACATATCATACTTAAGGTTGCAGATAATGTCGCTTAGTTTTTTGCAGTGCCGCATGCCAGCATAGGGCCGAGGGGGTCGACCTGAGAGCCAACCCATATAAGAGCATGATTCTTATGGATGCCGACGCCGAAAGCGAGGAGGTTACTCCCCTTCCAGACGCCGGTCTCGAGGAGGATTGAATTATGGCTCGGACTTGACTTCCAGGCTTCCAGTACTTTCGCAGGGTCTATTTCTATTTCTCTTGTGGAATAGGCGTTTTCATAGCCATCACCTGTGTAGATAAAATTAGTGATCTCGCGTGGCTTGTCCCACATGGCTTCGGCAAATGAGTGGTCTTTTGTGTAGCATACCGGCTTCCAGGTGCCCTTGTCCGACCAGCTGTGCAGTGTGCAGTCGAAACCACGGCTGTCCTGGCCTTCTGCTGGGAAGTTCTCGATAAGGTCGATCGCATGAATACGTGCAACCTTGTTCAGAGATCGTGAATTTGGGATTGGGGGTAATCCGTAGCTTTCGCGGTAATCGTTCACAAGCCGAATCATTTCGGCTTCCTTCGATGAAAGGCAGGAGAACTCAACGGCTTCAGCAAGTACATTGTTAATGGTTGACTGGTTTGCGAAACTTGTTGAGGTGAGGATAAGGGTAAAGATGATAATAATATAGAGGGCCAGGAGCTTGGTCGGGTTTGTTATCAAGTTTTCCTTTAAGTGGTTAAACATTGTACTCTCCCCAACTGTTTCAGCGCCAGTGCTTCCTCTATATGTAAAAAGCAATTTTTATGCCTTTAGCTTATGGGCATAAATATCTTATGTTTTGAGGTGTTACACTGGGGGAGGCCTCAAGATCGCTGCAGAATCAAGGAGTATTGCGTATCAGGTATCGCACAATGTTCATAAGATGATCATCTTACCATGCCCTTGTCTCTGTCAATCCTCGTTGCATCAGTTTCCGGGGTCTGGCAAAGGAGCAGTTCCACTACCGCCACATGGTGAACCGCTAACAGCCTCGCTTCTGCCCGGACCTTACCGACACTGGACAGTCCTCAAACAGGTTCATCTGTGACTTCCTTAGTATTACTGATGTGTGCTACATCTTCATTTCCGTTCTCTCGATTATTCTTCTTCCGTGAATTCCGCTGTCCGCTTGCCGTGCTTTTTTTGGGTAAAGCCATATAATACTCCCGGTATTTCGGACAAAAAGTTAAGTTTGGTCTGCTCATGATTGCGGAGGTAGTTTATGATTGCAAGCATGAGAACCAAGCGTACGTC
>JAYSLX010000134.1:0-2769 GCA_043725245.1 Geobacteraceae bacterium
TACCCCGGAGATGATCGACCAGGCCCGGCAGTATCCCATCACCAGCATCATCGCCTTCCCCAAGGGAAGGCACCGGTGCTGTCCGTTTCATGAGGACAGCAATCCGTCAATGGCCCTGTATGACAACCATGTCCACTGTTTCGTCTGCAACCGGTCATGGGATTCCATCAGCGCTGTGATGGAGCTGGATGTGGTGAGTTTCCGGGAGGCCGTACTGGCGCTCCAGTAATCTGAAACAGCAACTATCAACCCTATGGGGGCGGACACTGCCCTCGGGGTGGTCCGCCCTCAACATTTCAGGAGGCGGACATGAATCTCGATCTCTTCGGAGAACCAGCAGTACCGACAACAAAAAGAATCTTCATAAAATCAATCGAAGCCCGTTACCGCAACGAGGTTGTCAGAGATGACGCCCCGAAATGGGTATCGATGCGGTTTACGCAACCCCAGCAGGTATTCGAGATGTTCCGGGATCTCCGTCTGGAGACGAAGGAGCATTTCATTACCTTGCATCTTGATGGCAAAAACCGGATCGTCTGCTTTGATCGAGTCTCAATTGGCTCACTCAATCAGGCGATCGTGGTAGGAAGAGAAGTTTTCAAAACGGCATGCATCTCAAATGCGGCGGCAATCATTCTGATGCACAATCACCCTACAGGTGACCCGACACCCAGCCAGGAAGATATCGCCATTACCAGACGTCTCAAAGAAAGTGGCGAAATTCTCGGCATCAAGGTTTTGGATCACATCATCATTGGTGATGGCGAGTTCCTGAGTTTTGTCGAACGGGGACTCTTGTAAATAATAATGAGGGAGCGGCGCTCAAACGCCCTCCCTCGACTCTTCTCCCAGCCCAAAAGGGTTCCTTAGAGCCACCGTGCAGCGGTGGTTGTAGGGAGCCCTTTTGGGCCACCAACACTACATCAAGGGGGATAAAGTTATGTCAGTTCGAGCACGCATTAACGGTAGGGATTTCACACTGAGTTGGGAGGAGTTTGAGAAGGCGCTGCACCGGAGCAACATTGTCGGTGGCGAATTTGAAGTTCTTGCCATTTTTCCGGAAGTGAAACCCTACTAGAGTCTTCAGGCCGGATACCCGTCCGGCCTGGATAGAGGCGGCCCTTGTGGTCGCCTTTTTTCATTTTTCAGCACAATAATCTAGCGATGACAACTCAAAGCACTTCCTTCATGTAAAGTTCCTCAAATTTGTCCATGTCCGGACATTCACCTCCAGTTCGAGGCCAAGACAGTTGAGAACTTGCAGCACCTTGTTGAGCTGAACAGTTTCCTTGCCGTTTTCCAAGGCAGAGAGGAATGCATAGCTCACGCCACAGACGCCAGCAGCCTCTTCCAAAGTAAGACCATCATCTTTGCGTTTCTTCCTTATGATCCACCCTATGTCTTCTGAAGTAACAATTTTCATTTGACACCCACACAACATCTACGTTCGTATATTTTTAATGGAGTAACCGCATTTCTACTAAAAAATATATATGAACGAATATATTTACACGCCAATGAAGAAAAAATAGATCCCTGATAAGAACATATATGAGAAGGAGCACAGGAGGTTGGGCATTTCATTAAGCCGCCAGCACTTGAAGGTTTTACTATGTTATCGTGCTGTGGACTTACTATGTTTTTGTGCTGTGCATCCTGCAACATGTTGATTCACATTGCATTATTCTACGGAGACAAACGCGAGCTTTTTGCCTTCTCCTCACGATCAATCAGCCGTTGCGCCCACTCGCGGGCGCGATGATATCGTTCCAGCTGACTCGCACTGGGGAGTTGGCCGCTGGTCATGGCGCTTGATGCCTCCAGTAATTCCTGGAGCGCTGCCAGCAGGTCTTCATTGAACATTACAGAAACCTCCATTTTTATCCTTCAGCCTGAATCCGGCTTGCAACATCCTGAAAGAAATCGTGCGACCAGAGGGCAAGTATCTGCTGATCCTTGACGAAGGGCGCCACATCTTTACGAGCCTGATTCACATCCAGCCGGTCGATTGCCTCGAACAGTAAATCGGTGAAAACTTCCGGTGAAAGACTTTTATCACCGCTCCAATGACCGGTCTGGCGCATCCGCTGTTCAAGGTGAGCCAGGTTCAGGTGCGGATGGTTGGCGGCATACCAGACCAGATCATACCAATCTCGGCCTTTGACACGGTTCTTCCACTTGCGGAAGAGGATTGCATGCATCTTGCCGGCAAAAAGGTCCGGGAGCGAATAGCTCCGGACGGCAAATGGTATCGGTTGCAGCAGGTATCGGGTCTGGGTGCTGAAACCTGGTGGAGGGTCAGTGTCCACCTCGATCTTCACCTTCAGTACCTGGCCGACTGCTACCTGACCGGTAAGTTCCTCACCGGCTTCAATGACCAGAAGCTCATTGCGGGTGTTTGCTTTGAGGAAAGCAGACTGCACCGCTGATTCCACCGCCTTGTCGACCATCTCCACCCGGACATTGAAACCGAATGCCTGCAGTTCCTCCTCAAGTGATGCAGTGTAGCGTGCCAGGTTAAAGTCGGGGGATGGTGCCAGCAGCGAGAAATCCAGATCCTCGGAAAACCGGTCGAGTCCGTACAGGATGCGCAGGGCTGTACCACCGTAGAATGCAGCGTGCTCAAAAAATTTGGCTCGCCAGAGTCCGAGAAGCGCAACTTCCTGTATGATCTCCCGCAAGGCCCTGACCGAATCGTCAACGCTCTTCGGTTCATATTTGGCAAGCATGCGGGTCACGGCCTCATGCATTATCGTGCTCCTTTACTCA
>JAYSLX010000135.1:0-14989 GCA_043725245.1 Geobacteraceae bacterium
GTTATAAGGCAATACAGAGAATGCATTATAACATATCTATACGTAATTGCTTAGCTTTTTATACAACAAGGCTTAAGTCAATGACATTGAGTTTAAACAGTACCTTCCCCCATACAAAAACAACCAATCACACCGGATTTACGAACATTTCTATTTTAATGAATAATAATGTTATGCCTCGGATTCTTGGGCATTGATTTGCATTTTAATGAGGACGGCAAGCAGGCGCAACCGACCAGACATCAATCAGGCATAGGGAACTAAAATGACAATTTTGACTTCAATCATGCTGACGGTAACTGTAACGTTAATCCTTGTAATGATCCCGAGGATATATGGGAGCTGGCTGCAAATCATGGAGTCTGCCGAGGTAGGAGATATCGACAAACTGATCACTATGCAAGCTGAGCAAAACAACTGGGTTATTCGTCATTTCATTTGCGCGCTTGTCGCTCTAGCGCTGGTATTCGGCTTGGAATACTGCCCAGACCTGGGAGCGACAGAGCAAATGGTAGAAGTAATTGTGGTTTACAGCGCCCTTTCCTTTGTATTAGCATTTATCGAATCCATCCTGGCCCAGAAAATTTCCAGCCTCTCCATGGCTCTAATGCAGCCCCTCAAAGAGCGGCTCAACAGGAACCAGCTCTAATACAAACCTTAATAACTCCAAAAATCTTCCATCGAAGGGGTTTGCGCAAGCAAACCCCTTTTTGATTCTTTGACTTGACGCGGTAAATCAGCTAGATTGAGTCGTTAAAAGTCAATTTTGTCCGACTTGAAGGGAGAGTATCGCATGATTGTCAAAACCAACAATCTCAAGATAAAGAGCATCACACCTATAATCGCACCTGCAGACCTGCGCCAGGTCTTTCCGCTTTCGGAAGAGGCAAGCGAATTCGTCAGCTCAAGCCGGACCGCCATAAAGAACATCCTTCAGGGCAAGGACTCTCGCCTGATGGTTGTGGTCGGCCCCTGCTCCATTCACGACCCCATTGGCGCCCATGAATATGCCCATCGCCTGGCAACGCTCGCAACAGAGCTCTCTGACCAGTTATTTCTGATCATGCGGGTCTATTTCGAGAAGCCGCGGACGACTGTTGGCTGGAAAGGGGTTATCAACGACCCTGACATGAACGGCACTCATCAGATATCCAAGGGGCTGGGCATTGCACGCGGACTCCTTTCTAAAATAACATCTCACCGGCTCCCGATTGCCACCGAGATGCTCGACCCGATAACTCCTGAATATCTGGCCGACCACCTTTCCTGGGGGGCGATCGGAGCCCGCACCACCGAATCCCAGACGCACCGGGAGTTGGCAAGCGGCCTCTCCTTTCCCATTGGCTTCAAAAACGGCACCGACGGCAATCTGCAAATCGCTATCGATGCAATGATCGCGGCATTGCACCCCCACCATTTCCTAGGCATAAATCGCGATGGGCTAACCTCTATCGTACAGACCACCGGCAACCCGGATGTTCATATGGTCCTGAGAGGGGGTAAAATGCCGAACTATCACCCCGAAGATATCACCAGTACCGAGACGATGCTGAAAAAGGCAGGGCTCTTCCCGACTATCATGGTCGACTGCAGCCATGGAAACTCGGAGAAAAACCACGAGAATCAGCCTAAGGTCCTCAATGCGGTTATCGACCAGATTGCAACCGGCAACCGTTCCATATCCGGCGTGATGATAGAGAGCTATCTGGAAGACGGCAATCAGCCAATGCCCAATGACCTTGCACAGATGAAGTACGGGGTATCCATCACCGATAAATGCATAAGCTGGGCGACTACTGAGCATATCCTTCGGGAGGCCCACGCCCGCCTGAAAAAGTTCGGCGGGCGCAAGACAGGGTAACCGCACAAACCCGATGCACCAATATAAAAGCGCTGCCGGATCGACCGGACAGCGCTTTTATATTGGTAGTTTGTTTATCGATAATGCTTATTTCGGGATCACTTGCTGAACCTCAATCGGATAAGTGTTGTGATAAAAGAAAACCCAAATGCAAAAAGATTACGTTTGGTATGTCCAAACATCCTTTTTTTGAAAGAAAATGGGATCTCTCTGATCTTTACATTGTCACGTGCTCTTTTGATTTTGAAGAGTATTTCCTCGACTATGTCGAAATTGGAGCAGCTCAATTTCAGGTCCTTGAGCAGATAAGTCCTATAAAGCTTGAAGTTATTCGATACATCTTTGCATCTGAGGTTGAGAACAATTGAATAGAGAAGATTAACAACCAGGCTCATCAGTATAAGGACACGTATATTGTCAGTTGAGCCGCCCTCAATATAGCGAGAGGCAATGACAATATCGTTGTCTCCCAAAGCAGCATATAGATTCCTGATAAATTCCGGGGGATGCGATCCGTCTCCATCCATGAAGAGGGTAAACTCCCCGCTGGCTTCCCTGATACCGGTCCTGATAGCATCGCCAAAAAAATTGTCGCCGGTTCTATTGAGATATCGCACCATGTTCCGGTCACATACCTCACGAGTGTTGTCCATCGGTTCATGCGTATCCACAACAAGCACCTCGTGACGAACCCCAAGAGATATAAGAACATCTCTCAGGCGAGGGAGCAAAAGGCGGAGGTTTTCTTCCTCAAGATATGCAGGAATGACAACGCTCAGTGTTATCTTCTCGCCAATGTCATTCTCCATTTTCGATCCAGCCAAGCATCCTTGTAACTCCTGCACGTTTGCCTACATCCGGCTTCCATCCCAAAACATTGTAGACCTTGGCAAGATCAGCTATGAATACTCGCTGGTCGCTTTCCCTTGGGGGGAGATGGCGATAGATTAGCTTTATACCTGAAATCTCCTCCAGCAGTGAAAACAGTTCCAGAATAGAGAGACTGTTCTCAACTCCTCCACCGATGTTGTATGCTTTGCCGGCAGCCTTCTCGATCCCCTCTACAGCGGCAAAATAGAGCTTTATCATATCGTCGCCGTGCAGTACATCCCGAACCTGTTTACCATTGCCTGAAATGGTAAAAGGCTCTTTCAGGCTGCCGCTCTTCGTATCAACAGCCTGTTGGCAAAACCACCCTATCCAACCCTGGTCATAGGAAGCAAACTGCCTGCCGCCATACATTGAAGAGTGCCTGAAAACGACAGTTTTTAGCCCATATATCCGGGCATAATCCAACATGTACTGGTCCGCAGCCCCCTTGGAACATCCGTAAGGGGAGCAAAAATCCAAAGGAGTCAATTCATCAAAGCCATTGGGCCTGTCTATGCACTCATAGCGGGTACTTGTCTCACGATAACCGAACTGTTCGAGGTCTCCATAAACCTTGTTAGTGGAAGAGTAGATAACTGCTGCATCCGGGGAGTGGAGACGCGCGGCCTCGAGCAGGTTGTGTGAACCCTTTACGTTGACCTCGAAGTCGAGACGCGGATTTGAAATCGAAGTTGTCATCGCAACCTGCCCAGCGAGGTGAAACACTGCATCTGGTCGAAATTGCTCAAAAATGCGGTCAACATCATTGCAGTTGCGAATATCACCATGCACAAACCGGAATTTCCCTTGCTTTTGAAGCCAGTCAAGATTCCGGACAGATCCATTTCTATACAGGCTATCAAAAATAACCAGTTCGTCTCCACGCATTATTGAGTGCGAAGCAAGATTGCTCCCCAGGAATCCGCAGCCGCCTGTAATCAGAAGTTTCATCGAATACGGCCCTCCTTCTCTGCTGCCACTGTGCGTTTTAATCCCTCTTCTAGCGACACAAATGGGCTCCACCCTAAGGCTGATATTCCCTTCAGATTTACGTGAGATTCCATTACTTCGTTGACACGATAGGGAATTGCTCCAAAGTCCAAGTAAGTCAGGTGATTATCAGTCAGTTCCTTAACCAGTTGCACGAATTCACGTATTTTTATATTTTGTCCAGATCCGATCTCGAAACAGGAATACTGCTTTGGCAAATGCCCACACATCTCAATGATACGAATAAACGCATTTACAACGTCATCTATGAAAATAAAATCACGCTTCTGCTGACCTTTTGTCAGAGCAAGAGTTTCAACTCCATCGAGAAGACTATTGATCACAAAGGCAACAAACTTGGACGGGTCGTCCAGTGGTCCATAAAAATGCTCCAGTGCTACATTGACACAGCAAATATCCTCTGAAAACAGCTCAAGCCATTCCCTGAACTGTGATTTAGACAACGAATAACTGCTTACACGTTTGTCCAGTATGGTGTCAGTATTTATAAAAATCCCCACTTTGTACTTTCTTGCAAGTTGCAGAAGTTGAAGAGGCAGGATAAGGTTTGCCTCCAGTATGCTTGTGATATCAACCTCTCTACGCCCATAATTCGTTGCACAATGCACAACGCCGTCAAAAGACTCTTCCTGGAAAAGCGCGTCCAGAGACGTCTCAGGTAAAATGCAGTGCCTGACAGATCCCATACAATCCTTGATTCTCCAAGGGTCAGACAAAGCCCTTGTCAGAAGGACAATTCTGTATCCCTCTGCGACAAACCGCCGCAACAGATTGCTTCCCAGAAAACCTGTGCCACCGGTCAGGAGGAGATTCTTGTTTTTTGCCATAGTTCACATTTCATTTGGAGGCGCATCGCTTTTTGCGAATGAGTGCTGTCGCCACTGTGATCAACCCCATTAACTCACGTCACAAAACAACTGCTTCAAAATACCTTGTTCACTTCCAGATTCACCGAAAGCGGAGAATTCCACTGGCATGCAATCAGATAGACAGACATACCGTGTCTCGGCGCAAACGTGTTGGGATCAACAATCCAGGTAATGCTCGGATTCATGTAAAATGCCCGTAAGGCTGCTTGGACAAATGCCCTTCCGGCAGGTGGGTCAATGATATACACATACGAATTTTTGGGAAAGTACGGTATGCGCCTTTTTACTTCCGACAGAAAGGTCTTGGCAGGAATTCCATCTTCAGCCCAGACTTTCCCGCGCTTCTGTACCTCAGAATAATTGAATGCCACGTAGGCCGACAGGAAGAGGAAACATGCTGCCGCAAATGCTCTGGCGGGCATAAATGAACCTATTTGCTTTATCAAAAAAGCAAAGGCAAGGCTGACGCCGGCGGAGGGAAGATAGAGATGGCGGCTGAGTGAATTGACTATGTATTTCGGATCGAACTGCGAAATCGTGGTGAGACTCTGCGGAAGAAAGGTTAGAAAAATCCACCCCAGCGCAAACAGGAACAGTTTCCTGTCTTTGATAAAGTACAAGGAAAATGCAATAAATATGACCGTCAGATAAATCCTGGGATCAGATTTATCAAGGAACCCGTCGGGCGAAAGAAAAAATGCTGCCCATGGGGCCAAAAACATCCTCAACGGCTGAAATCCGGAACTCCTGACCAGTTCAGACTGCCCTTTAAAAACATGATATATGAGGATGTAATTTACTGCCAGATAGGCAATGATCAGCAAACAAAATGGGATAAGCCGTTTTACAGTCTGAAGATCGATCCTGTTTTTGAAAACGAGCAGTTCCATTGCAGCAATGACAAAAGGGAATGAAGCGGATTCCTCCTTGCTTAATACCGCAAACAAAAAAATGAATACAGAAAGCCAATAATATTTCTGCTGTTCACTCCGCCGAAATCGCACATAAACGATCAAGGCAAGCAGATAGAAGGTAACATTTAAAAGAGTCCCGTACGCAGCTTTCCATAATACTGCATCACAGCCTACTGCTGTAGCAGCGAAGAGAATTGACGCGCAGGAAGCAAATCTTGAATCCTCAAACAACTGCCTGCTGAAGAAAAAGAAAAGAATGGCGTTAAAGGAATACAATATGAGGCTAAACAGATTGTAGCCGAAGGGATCATAGCCGGAGAGCGCATTCATAGGCCAAAGCAGGCTGTTGGTAACCACCCTAAGTATGGGAGAAGAGTTGAAGCCTTTAAGAATCGTTAAAGGCCCGGCTACTGCCTGCTCAAGCATGAAGAAGTCATCGAAACTGAAATAATTGCCCCGAAATGGCCAAAACAGAGTAACCGATATCCCTATTATCAAGCTTATCGTTACAAATGTTTCAACTCTATCTTTGAATGGCATGCATTCTCCCGGCAGATTGCTCTCAAATAAAATTTTTCCCTGTGAGACTGCTTTCTGCACGAGCATCCAGGATGATTAAAACCTCTCTGAGATAACCGGGACGCCGATTCCCCTCGTCATAGGCGGAGATGACAATTGACATCTCCGGGGTCGACATGCAAAGCACCACAACAACCGCGCCTTAAGAAAAATCATTACGCCCTCACGCAACCGTCTAAACACCGCAACCACAGCAACGGCTGCATTTGGCGGTCGGCATGTGAAGCGCCTTTATGAATGTAGCATCTGTTGCCTTTTTTACTTCGGCAACAACCTCAAGCGGCACTGCAGAGTCGAGGGAGAGAATCACCATAGCTTCACCCTTCTTCTCACGCCGTCCAAGGTTCATGGAGGCAATGTTGATATCTCTCTCTCCCATGATAGTGCCGATCTTGCCGATCATGCCGGGACGATCATCGTAATTGATAAGAAGCATATGCTCCTCTGGGGAGAAGTCCATGGTATAGTCACGCAGCCTTACGATACGAGGCATCCCTTCAAACAGGGTCCCGGATACCAGCCGTCGTTTCCCCCCCTTCCCTTCGATCACCAGGGTGATCATATTGGAGAAGGCATCGGTCTGTGTCGACTTGCTCTCTTCCACCACAATCCCCATCTGTTCGGCTATCAAGGTGGCATTGACCATGTTCACGTCCTGCTCAACCATCCGGTTGAGCAGCCCGGCAAGGCCGCAGACCGTTATGGGGGTACAGTCGTAATGTGAAATATTGCCCGAATAGACAAAGGAGACTTTTTCCAGGTTGCTGTCCACAAGCTGAATGCCAAAATCGCACATCGTGCTCATAAGATTGAGGAATGGTCGCATCTGGTCCATCAGTGCCAGGTCGAACCGCGGAATGTTCACCGCGTTCTCCAGCGGCAGTTCGTCCAGGTAGTTGAGAACCTCCTTGGAGACATCCACCGCCACATTCACCTGTGCCTCAAAAGTGTTGGCACCAAGGTGCGGGGTAACCACCAGCCGCTCCTGAGAGATCAACTCCTTGACCATAGCTGACTGGGGAGGCTCCTCGCTCCAGACATCCACTGCAGCAAGAGCTACCTTGCCGGACTTGAGATTGGCAAGGAGCGCCTCCTCGTTTATGATACCGCCTCGTGCCACATTGAGGACGATCACCCCGTCCTTCATCATGGCAAACTCCCGGCTGCCGATCATGTCGCAGGTCTCGTCGTTAAGTGGTGTGTGTACCGTGATAATGTCGCAGTTATTGTATATTTCATCGTGGGAAACCAGCTTCACTCCCAGGTCGTGTGCCCGCTTCACCGCTATGTAGGGATCGCAGGCAAGCACCTCGCACTCGAAAGCTTTGAGCCGGGTTGCCACCCGCCCACCCACCTTGCCGAGACCTATGACACCGGCAGTCTTACCCTTGAGCTCGATCCCGGTAAACGGTGCCCGCTTCCACTCGCCACCTTTGAGCGAGTCGTTTGCGGTGGGAACGTTGCGGCAGGCCGCAAGCAATAGAGCCATGGTATGCTCTGCAGCACTGTTGGTGTTACCGAAAGGCGCATTCACCACTATGACACCGCGGGAGCTTGCGTAATCGACATCAACGTTGTCAATGCCAACCCCTGCCCTGGCCACCATCTTGAGGTTGCGGGCCGCATCCAGCACGTCCTTGTCAACGGTGGTACCACTCCTGGTTATGATCACCTCGTAATCACCGATGATCTTTAACAGTTCATCCTTCTTCAGGCCGAGACGGATGTCCATCTCCACCCTGGGGTCCTGCGTGAGCAGCGCCAGTCCTTCGCTTGCCACTTCGTCGGTAACGATTATCTTCATGGTTTCTCCTTCACCCTGAGAGACTTCCCTGCAAGAATTGCTGAATATAGCCCCCACCGGTAAAAAATGCAATACCGCCCGAAACATTTCGTGGTATACAGAGGCCATGCCACAGAAGATACCCTTCCATATCGTCCTGATCGAACCTGAAATCCCGCCAAACACCGGCAATATAGCACGTCTCTGCGGCGCAACCGGAACCCCTCTCCACCTGGTCGGAAAACTCGGCTTTTCGCTGGACAACCGTTATCTCAAGCGGGCCGGGCTGGACTACTGGAGCGAAGTGGAGGTCAAGAGCTGGCCCGACCTGGCAGCTTTGCAGGACGCCCACCCCACTGCCCGCTTTGTCTACACCAGCAAGAAGGCAACAATAAGTCATGCATCTTTTGAGTTTATCGAAGGTGATTTTCTGGTGTTCGGCAAGGAGACCAAAGGCCTTCCTGAAGAGTTGATCGATGCCAACCCTGGCACCAGCATCCGGATTCCGATCTTCGGCAAAGTCCGGAGCTTGAATCTATCAACCGCTGCAGGTATCGTACTTTACGAGGCGCTGCGGCAGGTTGGACGGCTCGGAAATTAGTTTTACTGCGGAAACGGTTCTATTCAATAACAGCTGAAAAGCGTTTATTTCTCTGTAGAGAGCCTTTTGATTATCATATTTGGAGTGAGTGCATTGGCAGGAGTCGCGTACCTAAAAGGGGCTGACAAACTCCGTGGAATTATTTACGGTCGAAAACAACCAGAAGACTTGAGCAAGTAAGTGATCCGAAGCCTCGGTCGGCAACAATTAAAAAAGCCGCTTAAAGAGCGGCTTCAGAGGAACTAAATCAAGCGGATTGTCTGCGACGTTCTTCTTCCCAGCCAATACAGGCAAGCTGAACGGTACGCGGCACGGGACGTGCTCCAGAACCATAGGCGCTCACCGTACGAACAGTGACACCGAGTTCACGACTTGCAGCAGCAAGAGAAAGTCCGTTTCGGATACGCCAAACAGTAAAGCGGTCTGCAGGAGTTTCTGAGTGCTGATCGAGCATGTCGGCAAAGAGCGTGTCAGCGCCAATCTGAATGTCAAACTGAGGCCACTCAGCCTCCCAGCCATATTCTCCTAAAACAGCATCGGAGAATGCAGCAAGATCACGAAGAGGAGCAAGTCCTTGTAAAGAAAAGATGGACTCCTTAAGACTTACCATGCCGCCGGAACCGTCGGCGAAGTGAACTTCGAGACAATAATCGGTAGCAGGAGTTACCGCCGTTAATCTTGTGCGAGTTATCCGTGTAGCGTGTGCCATTGTTTTATCAACTCCTCTCTGTTGTCTGCTATCCACCGCAGAGCATGACGCAGAACCTTTGTAGGTGCGGAGCCATCCATAATGTCCAGCGTCACAAGATTTATTACCGCTTCAAAATCAGGCCCCATGAGGTGTACATGTGGAGGATTATGATCTTTCTCCCTCAACGTAATCCTGAAATTTGAAAAGCGGTATTTTGTCGTCATGAGATAAAATATAGAAATATTTTCCATATGTCAAGATAAGCAACAAATTAATGCCCATCGGCAAAACCCGCCGAGGGCGGGTCAGCCTCAACCCCGTTGCATGTGATATGAAGGCTGCTCAGTACAGGTCGTACTTCAGCAGGCGGCATTCCAGCGGGCCGTTCCAGAGCGGTATCCGGCGGGTTGCCCGGAGCCCGACCTCCTTCGACAGCTCCTGGCTGCCGGTGAACACCCAGGCAGTTGAACCCTTGCAGCGCTGCTTGAAGAGATCGCCGAGCTGCCGATAGAAAGGCTTGAGCGACTCAACCTCTCCCATCCGCTCACCATATGGCGGATTGCAGACAATTACCCCTGGCGGCTGCGGTGGGCTAAAATCCTGTATATCGTGGCGCATAAACGCTATCAGCTCCCTCACCCCGGCCCTTTCGGCATTACGCCGGGCCGTGGCAATAGTGCGTCCGTCGCTGTCGCTCCCCATAATCGAGGCCGGGAGACGTTCCAGAACCTGGGACAGGGCATCTTCCTGCAGACGCTTCCAGCCGGTTCCATCGAAACCAAGCCATCGCTCAAAGCCGAAGTTTCTGCCATAACCGGGCGCACGGCGTGATGCAAAAAGCGCAGCCTCGATAAGCAGCGTCCCTGAGCCGCAGAGCGGGTCGCTGAGAGGGAGAGCCCCATCCCACCCTGTAGAGAGTATGATTGCTGCTGCAAGAGTCTCTCGCAGCGGAGCCTCGTTCTTCTCCAGTCGGTATCCGCGACGATCCAGAGGCATACCGGAGGAGTCAAGGCTGACCGTACAGCGGTTCTTCAATAGGTGGACGTTCACCCGTAGATCAGGCTCTTTCGTATCAACGTTGGGACGGCTTCCGAAACGGTCCCTCATGACATCAACTATGGCATCCTTGGTCTTGAGTGCCACGAAGCCAGAGTGGGTAAGCGTCGAGTCGCGCAAAGAGCAGTCCACTGCCAGAGTCATGGCCGGGGTAAGGAAGTCGTGCCAGGCAATGGTCCGGACCCCGTCGTAGAGAGACTGGGGCGAATCACAGGGAAACGTGGCAAGTGGGACCATCACCCGATTTGCTGTACGGAGCCAGAGGTTGGCCCTCCAGCAGTCGGCCGCTTCACCCATGAAACGAACCCCACCGCGCTCCATGGCAATCCCGGCCATCCCCAGGGCAGTAAGCTCACCGGCAAGTATCTCCTCCACCCCGCGAGCACAAGTTGCAAAAAATTCCATATTTTCCCCTCAAAAAAACGGCCAGGAGGTCATCCCGGCCGTTTCTGCTTACTGTTTTAACACCTTGGCATCAGGCCTGCTGAATGGCCGATAGTCGCCAGGGATTGTTCCCGACCGGTCGGGAAAAGGTCCAGTACTCCTCGAACTTGACCGGGTCGGTCTTGCTCCCTTCTACTACTGTACCTGCCTCGTCAGTGGTGTAGTCGAGCAAGTTGGCGTAAACCTGTGCAGTTATGAAGTCCTGGCCGCTCTCCTGCCACGCCTCGGTAATATCCACGCTCCGGACCGCGATGTTCTCAAGCCGGTTGATCCGCTTCTCGCGGAGCAGGCGCTGCACATCCTCCTGCAGGATACCACGCATCTCGTCGGTCAGAATACCGCTCACCGGAGAGAGGTCCCGATTCATCCAGGCACCCTGTACCTTGAAGAACAGGTCCATGACCGTGTCCTTGAAACGGTTCTCGTCAAAGCCGTAATCCATCTGGCGGATATTGGCTATACCTCCGGCAATGTCTCCTGCCTGGTGCTCAATTGCCGGCGCGTCGGAGCCGTAGGAGTATGCTTGTTGCGGCTGCTGGTACTCTGACTGACCATAGGCGGAAGCATGCCCCTCATATGCTGACTGCTCACGGCGCTTTTTGATAAACCGGTATATCAGGTAGCCGATACCGACCAGTAGCAGGATATCGAACAGCCCTGGGCCGCCGTAACCTCCACCCATCCCCCCCCCGAAACCCATACTGCGGAAGAGCATGCCGCCAAGCATCCCACCGGCAATGCCGCCAAGCATCCCGCCTGCCATGTTACGGAATAACCCGCCTGCCGGGGCCGGCTGCTGAAATGGCGACGGGCGAGAAGGTGCGGGAGTGGCCTGCCGGTAGGGAGAAGGGCTCACCGGCTGAGAATAACTTCGCGTACCACGGCTGCCCATGGATCGTCCGCCGCCTGCCCGTGCAAAGGCCTCACTCTCAAAAAATGCCACAGAGACGACTGCAAGGGTGAAAAATACCACCAAAATCTGTCCGGCATATCGATTCATATTCAAATAGCCTCCTTTGCCTAATGGCATTATGCGACGCATTGTAGCATTATTTTGGCGCAATGCAGCAAAAAACAGCACTGGAGCTTACCCACATCGGGAGAGAAGGTGGTCCCAGGCAACACGGAGTGTACGCTCCACTTCCGAAGAAAAGGGTAGTGTCGCAGCAAGGCGGGAAAGATGGCCTCGCTCCACTGCCAGACGGAACGAGGCGGGAAAATGGAGATCAAACACCCACGAAATCTGAAGCAGTTTGAAGTCGTTAACCGTACGGAGCATGGAGAGGTCCACCATCTCACAACGACCGATACATGCCAGGACTTCGGGAGAACATTTGGGCAGATCGGCAAAGCCCAGGGTCACAGCCGACGCCCTCTCCCTCTCCGGAAGCTGGAAATGATCTACAAAGACCCGCCAGATGTCCAACTTGTCTGCGTCGCGAATCAGGTTCAGGTATAACCTGTGATCTCCGTTTACAGAGAGGGGGACAGTGAAGACGTTATGCAGCCTAACTGCTTGTAGGATCGTCTCTGCAGTCTCTTCAGGCAGTCCATCCAGAAGCCCGTGCTGACGGATTATCTCTATTCCAAGGGCTGCATGGTTGACAGAGACGCTATCGCGAAAGGTGCGATAACGTCGATACTGCTCGAAGCGACCCACATCGTGCAGCAGTCCTACTGACTCAGCAAGTGCCAACCTGTCGTCACTGAGCCCGGCCGATTCAGCGAGCAGCCGGATATTCTCACGCACCTTGCAGGTATGGAGTTCCTTAAGATTATAATTCCTGCAAGCCTCGGCATCTTCGCCTCCAAATGAACGGCAGTAAGAGGCAAACCACGTATTGAGGTAGTTGAGCTTGACGTTATCCATCTACCCTCTTTATCCTCAAGGTTATACAGGCGAGCAGTATAGCAAAGAGGTCATTCAGCGCAACTGTAAATGGAAGTAATCTATGTCGCGATCTCATTTATTCCATGTCTCCAAGAGGTATTTGCTATCTCTTTAGCATCTGTCTGGTAGGCTATCATCTACGGTTAAAATAACTTCTCGTTGCTGTACCGCATGGAGGTTGACAATGTCGGTAAATGGAAAAATCGCCCAGCTATTCTGCACGCTTGAAGAGATACCTTCCGAGTTTCGTCTTTCCGGAACCCTGACCCAGAAGAAATACCTTCTGAATGGGGAGCTGATTGAATGGAGCGGCCCGATGCAGGAAGTGTTCTCACCGGTCTGCCTCAAAACACCGGATGGATTGGTCAGAGCAACCATCGGCAGCTTCCCGCTTATGGGTGAAACCGATGCGCTTGCTGCCCTTGATGCAGCGGTGCAGGCTTATGACCATGGCAGGGGACTCTGGCCCATCATGTCAGTGGGAGAGCGGATAGAGCACGTACGGGAGTTCGCCCGTCGGATGAAGGAACAGCGAGATGAGGTAGTGAAACTACTGATGTGGGAGATTGGCAAAACCCTGGCTGATTCCCGCAAAGAGTTCGACCGAACCGTTGACTACATAACTGATACCATTGATGCGCTCAAGGAGCTTGACCGGGTCTCTTCGCGTTTTGTCATCGAACAGGGGATCATCGGGCAGATTCGCAGGGGCCCCTTGGGGGTTACCCTCAGCATGGGACCGTATAACTACCCACTCAACGAGACCTTTGCCACCCTCATCCCAGCACTTATTATGGGTAACACGACGGTCTTCAAGCCGCCTCGTCACGGCATTCTTCTCTTTCAACCATTACTGGAGGCCTTTCACAAGTCGTTCCCGCCGGGAGTCATAAACACGGTCTACGGAGCAGGAAGAACCGTGGCGCCTCCTCTTATGGCCTCAGGAAAGGTTGACATACTCGCTTTCATCGGCTCCAGCAAGGCTTCCGACACCCTGCAGAAGGCGCATCCAAAGCCGCACCGCCTCCGCGTCTCTCTGGGACTCGAGGCAAAGAACCCCGCGATTATCCTCCCTGATGCAGATATTGAACTGGCAGTTTCTGAATGCATTTCAGGAAGTCTCTCGTTCAATGGACAGCGCTGCACCGCCATAAAGATAATCTTTGTGCACGAGAAAATCGCAGCGGAATTTCTCCGGCTCTTTGCCAAGGCAATGGGAGAGCTGAAGTGCGGAATGCCTTGGGAAGCGGGTGTAACGGTCACTCCATTGCCGGAGCCAGAAAAGACCGACTATCTCACCCAACTGGTTTCTGATGCTGAACAAAATGGCGGACGGGTGATCAACGAAGGGGGTGGAGAGGTGAACGGAAGCTTCTTCTACCCCGCACTGCTGTACCCTGTAAATGAGAGGATGCGGCTCTATCACGAGGAGCAGTTTGGCCCTGTTGTGCCGGTTATGCCCTTCGATGACATTGAAATCCCCATCCGATACATGGTGGATTCGCCGTATGGCCAGCAGGTAAGCCTTTTCGGCCGTGATGCCACCTCATTGGCAGCCCTCATCGACCCACTCGTCAATCAGGTCTGCCGAGTAAACATAAACAGCCAGTGCCAACGTGGACCGGACATATTCCCTTTTACGGGGAGGAAAGACTCTGCTGTTGGCACGTTGTCTGTCTCTGACGCCCTGCGCGCCTTTTCTATCAGAACGCTCGTGGCAGCCAAAGATCTGGAACTGAATAAAGCCATAATCCGTGAAATAGTTCGAGAGCGACGATCGAACTTCCTTTCCACTGACTTTATACTGTAAGCGCGCTGGGACATTATGATCCATCTTTTTTGAGCAGGATCAGATAAGGGAGGATTTAACAGTTTCCGCCAAGAGTCGCAAGGCTGCAACCCGTTCAACTATCGGCGGGTGAGAGTAATAGAACCGTGCATAAATCGGATGAGGATGAAGATTGGCAAGGTTTTCAGCCGAAAGCTTGATCAGTGCTGAGGCCAATGCGCCAGGGTTGCCTGTAATCTCACAGGCAAAACGGTCCGCCTGATACTCGTATCGTCGGGAGAGCCATGCAGAGAGTGGAGTAAGCGGGAACATAGCCAGCGAGGCAATGAACCCGAGTATCATGAGGCGGGCCGGCAGTGATGCCCAATCCAGTCCAAGCAGAGTCGGCAAAACGTCCCCCCGTACAAGATAGAACGCAGACCAGGCCGCGCCCAGCATGAATGCCTCCAGAACCAATACCCGCTTGACAATATGCTTCAGTTTCCAGTGGCCGATTTCATGCGCCAGCACCGCAACGATCTCGGCATGAGTCATTTGTTTGATGAGTGTGTCGAAGAGCACTATCCGCTTGACCTTGCCTATCCCTGTGAAATAGGCGTTGGAGTGACGACTCCTCTTGGAGGCGTCCAT
>JAYSLX010000136.1:0-12817 GCA_043725245.1 Geobacteraceae bacterium
GGTACAACCCATGCGTTAAAAGCGGTCCCCTGGCTTCTTGCCCATACCGATTATCGTAGAGCTCTCCTCGATATACTTTCTGAGCTGGTACAGCTTTCACGGAGTTCATCTACAGACGAGGCGGCAGACGACCTCCTGGCTAGGATCGCCTGCCACAGTGTGGTACGTGGTAGGCATGCCCTCTCCTCTCAGGAGATCAGGAGCCTATTGATCCAAATGGATCAGACCGATTTTGCTGCCACCTGTCCGCACGGCAGACCGGTCCTTGGGAGGATTTCTCTGGGTGAAATCGAAAAAATGTTCAAACGCTCAAAAAGCGTTACCGGGGCCTGAGCAATGGGATCCGTTTCAACAGGAAAGATTCGGCTTCTCGTGATCCAGGGTCCAACTGCTTCAGGCAAAACCGATCTTGCGCTACGTCTTGCAGAGGAGATTGGTGGAGAGATCATAAATGCTGATTCCATGCAGGTCTATTGCGGGATGGACATAGGTACGGCTAAACCTTCTCCTGAGCTACGCCTGAGAGTTCCTCACCATCTCATCGATATAGTCAATCCCGATGTGAACTTTACGGCAAATCAATTCCGTCAAAATGCAGAACGAGCCATAGCCGATATCGTAAGGCGCGGCAGAAAACCGATCGTAGTCGGAGGGACAGGGCTCTATATCAAAGCTCTCATCAAGGGTCTTGTTGAGGCCCCTCCTGCCGATGAGCTCTACCGCGCGGAACTTCAGGAAATTGTTACCAGAGAGGGGGGGAAGGCTCTTCTAGAAAGACTGGGAGCGGTCGACCCAGTCACCGCTTCCAACCTCCACCCCAATGACCATCTTCGAATTATCAGGGCTCTGGAGGTCCATAGTCAGAGCGGCAGGCCGATTTCCGAGATTCGACAGAGTCACGGTTTTAAATTGGATGACTATCTCTGCCATAAATTAGGGATATCCGTTAAGAGAGATGAACTTTATCAAAGGATCGATGGCCGTGTGGACCGGATGATGGCTGACGGGTTTATAGAAGAAGTCAGGGGGCTTTTGTCTTCCGGCTATCCATCCGAGTTAAAGGCCATGAGATCAATAGGTTATAGCGAAATATGTGCATTCATTAAAGGCGAGTATCCCCTTGAGGAGGCAGTAAGGCTCATTAAACGCAATACTCGTCACTATGCCAAGCGCCAGGGTACATGGTTCATACGAGACCCAGAAATTTCATGGGTTGAATATCCGGAAACATTTGCTATTATCTTAAACCATGTAAATGCATTTTTTGATTAAAGGAGCGTTTTATGGCCAAGGCACCATTCAATATCCAGGATCAGTATCTGAACCAGTCCCGTAAGGAGCGGGTTAAGATCATTGTCAGACTTATGACCGGTGAGGCAATGGAGGGTTATATAAAATCCTTTGACAATTTTTCTGTCCTTATGGAGGTCCAAGGCGACATCCTTATCTACAAGCATGCCATTGCCACCATAACCTCGGTGGACGGCAACTTCAGGCTGCACCAGTAGGAATGTGACGCCACTTACGTAGTACGCGAAGGGCGGCCTTATGGTCGCCTTTCCTATTTAGGAAGTTACAAATTGATTTCTGTGTTTTTCGAGCAGATAACAACTTAGATACCTTACTTATCCTTTACAAGGGTTCGGGATACTCATGCATAATCGACAACTGTTTTTTGCTGCCGTCATTGTTTCCACTATCATAGCAGCAGCTTTTCTCTGTTCCTGGCTGTCAGCTATTCTTCTGCCGCTCTTCCTTGCGTTTATCATCGCCTATATACTGGACCCGGCCGTACGTTACGTTGAGCTGAGAGGTCTCACTCGACCGTTGGCAATCGCACTGGTCTTGGTGCTGATCATACTGATTGCAATCACTTTCGGCTATTTTTTCACAGAGGCACTTCGTCGAGAGTTGCTGACCATGCAAGGGCAGCTCCCTGACTATGCCGGACGTCTCTATGCCCTTATCCCTCATCAGGCAAAGGTTTATTTTGACATAGAGACTCCGGAAAAGGTCTATAGTCGCATCAACGGAGCCATAGTCACCCTGCGCGCCTTACCTATTGGGGTCTACCGCGACACACTACTTGTTGTTCAGAGAGCATTTGCCACTACTCTTTCTCTGATCATTACAGTACTTGGCTATTTCATCATCCCGGTATATCTCTATTATTTCCTCAAGGATCTCCCAAAGATGCGGCCCGGTATGCTGGAACTGTTACCGTTCCGGTGGCGCGAGGGGATTAATGTGTTGCTTGGCGAGATTCACGCTACACTCAGTGCTTTCATCCGGGGACAGCTCCTGGTCTGTCTGATTCTGGCAGTATTTTACAGCATCGGTCTCTGGTTTATAGGCATCGATCTGGCGCTGCTGATCGGTTCCCTTGCCGGCCTTGCCTTCATTATCCCCTATCTGGGTACCCTGATCGGTATCGTTCTCTCCATGCTGATGGCGCTCCTCAAGTTCCAGGATATCCTCCATCCCCTCCTCTGTCTCGGCTGGTTTGCTCTGGTGCAGGCACTTGAGGGTGGCGTGATTACCCCGAAGATCGTCGGCGAGACCGTGGGGCTCCATCCTCTGGTGATCATGCTGGCGCTGCTCGTCGGCGGGCAGGTTGGTGGGATCTTCGGGATGCTTCTGGCAGTGCCGATGACCGCTGTCCTCAATGTCTTTGGTCGTGCTCTCCTTTCCAGATACCGCGAATCGCGCTTCTTCAGAGAGGGGGAGTGGCAGTGAAAGGACTTTTGATTGAAGATGTCGTGCCGGGAAGCCTTGCCGGTGAACAGGGGATCGAACCGGGAGACAGGCTGATTGCCATAGACGGTCATCGATTGCGAGACCTCATCGATTACCACTACTGGAGTGATTCATGTGAGCTATTGCTGGATATTGAGAAGCCTGACGGCTCACTCTGGGAGTGCGAAGTTCTGGGGGCTGATGAAGAGCCACTGGGCTTGATCTTCCAGGCTCCGCAGCCAGCCAGGTGCCGCAATGCGTGTGTTTTCTGCTTTGTTCACCAGCTGCCCAAGGGTTTACGTAAGCCGCTTTACGTCAAGGACGAGGACTACCGGCTTTCATTTCTCTGCGGTAATTATGTCACGCTGGCAAATGTCACAAAGTCGGATCTCTCTAGGATCATCCGGCTTGGCCTTTCTCCACTTTATGTTTCTGTCCATACCACGAATTCTGCCTTACGAGAGCGGATGCTTGGAAGAACCGGCATCGTCCCGATACTGCAGGTTATGCTGGAGCTTGCAGCTGCACGAATAACAATGCATACGCAGATTGTCCTCTGCCCCGGGCTGAATGACGGTGAGGCCCTGGAACGTACCGTGGCCGATCTGGCCGCACTTTATCCGCAGGTTGCCTCTCTTGCCATCGTACCGCTGGGGCTCACCAGCCATCGAAAGAAGCTTCCTGACCTGGCCCCAGTCACTTCAGACTATGCTAGAGCGTTCATTGGTGAGTGGCAACCGCGAAGCATTAAACTGGCATTGGATCTGGGAGAGCCGTTTCTCTTCATTGCCGATGAGTTCTATCTTAAGGCCGGTCTACCTTTCCCTGCAATTGAAACCTATGGCGAGCTACCCCAACTGGAGAACGGTGTCGGCATGGTGCCGCTTTTCAGGGAAGAAGCAGAACAGCTGCTTTTGGAGGCAAGGTCGCTGGTCGGTGAGAGTGCCACTATTGTCACCGGCATCTCGGCGCTTCCGGTTATTGCAGAGTTTCTTGCTGGGCTCTCTGAAAAGACCGGTCTGCTTCTGAAGCCAGTGGGAGTTGAGAACCGTCTTTTCGGGCCGAGTGTCACCGTTACCGGACTGGTTTCCGGCAGAGACATAATCAATACCTTAAATGGACTGGAATTGGGAGACCTGGTGATAATACCCGACGTAATGTTGAAGGAGGGTGAGGGTCTTTTTCTGGACGATTTGAAGATTGCAGACCTTCAACGTGAGCTAGGGGTGAAGGTCAGTGTTGCGGAGAGTTCCCCTGATGGACTCTATGCGCTTTTAAGGAAGGAGTTCGGTAGGAAGCGGCGGAAAGTCGAAACGGAGAAGCAGAAAAGGCGATGACCACGCTGGTCACCGCCTTATTGTTATGTTAAATGAACATCAGCCGGCTACATCTTGTGGCATTTCTCGCAGTTACCCTTGACACTGAAGGCATCCTTGTTTTCGTTATGACAGCTACCACATGAGGAACCCTTTTCCATATCGGACATTGTTGTCTTTTTAACACCGGCCTTGAATGGGAAGAGCTTCGTGTGGCAATTGGCGCATTTGTACAGCCCCAGATGTAAGGCATGGTTAAATGTAACCTCGCCCCCTTCATTCTTGAAAATGATCGGGGAAGGCTTGAACCCTCCGTGGCAACGTTCACATTCACCGCTGGTCGAGAAGGCATCCTTGCCGTTGTGGCAGGTTCCGCACGATTTTCCCTGTTCCATCTCGCCCATTGTACGGTGAATGGTTCCGGCCTTATAAGGGAAGGTAGAGATATGGCAGTCACTGCACTGGTACATCCCAAGATGAAATTTGTGGCTGAATATGGCATTAGTGATACCTTTAAGTGGGAAAGTGACCTCTTTCGGTAGATAACCGTTGTGGCAGCGACTGCAGTAGCCGGTTACGGTGAAGGCCCCCTTGCCATTGTGGCAGGCTCCACAGGTCCTGCCTTTTTCCATTTCATTCATGGTCACTTTCTTACTGTTACCGGTGATCACTTTCCCATTATGGCAGCTCTTGCACTTACCTTTAGTCTTATCAATGTGGAAGTCATGGCTGAAAACCACCTCAGTGGCACCCTTCATACGGTAATTAACGTTGCGTGCCTTACCCTTGTGGCAACGGATGCAATCTTTTTCATCTGCAACACTGAAGGCTTTCACACCGCTATGGCAACCACCGCACGACTTGGTCTTTTCCATTTCGGCCATGGTGTAGTGATTGCGGTTTTTTAAATTGAAGATGGCGTTGTGGCAAACTTTGCAGTTGTTGTTATATTTTGAAATATGTAAATCATGACTGAATATGACAGGATCGGCATACCTGAAGGTGTAGGTAATGTCTTTTGTCTCTTTCCCGTACGAGAGTGTGGAAAGCAGCAGGCAGGTTAGTGATGCGGTAATGATCATGTAACGTAACATATATGATATACTCCTTTGAAAGGGTTGATAATATGACAGGGCATTTACTATACATAAAACAGTACTTACAGGCAATTTTAAAAGGGGGGGAGGTCTTATGAGGATTATACCTGCCGGATGTTTATTGATTGCCGGAGTTGTGCTCGGGTCGTATGGAGATTCTCTCGCCGGCATTTTCCAGTGGGAGGATAGTGATGGAGTTGTACACTTCACTGACAATCCCGATAATGTTCCGTCTGTATACAGGAAGAAGATTCGAGAGCTTGACCTGAAAGACGATGTCTCACCTGCTGCTTCTGTTGCTGGAAAAGCCCCTCCAGCTAAAACTCCTGGTACCGTTGATGCCCAGAGGAACGAGCAAGTATGGCGGCGGCGGTATGCAAGCCTACGTGCAGAGATAAAGTTATTACAGGACCATCTGCCTGCTAAACGTGAAGAATTAACCGAGCTTAGCCGCAGGAGGACTAAGTTTCAGAAGGGAAGCGATCGAGTCGCATTCAATGATTTGTCTGCGGAGATAAAAGGTGATGAGGAACATATAAAGGAACTTGAAAAGCAGCTTTATGACCTGGATATTGAGGCTGCCCGGAATGCGGTTCCTCTGGAGTGGAGGAAATAATGACAATTAGCGCCGGTTCTTCAATTCCAGTTCCATATCCAGTGATTTAAGCTTTTCAATTATTAGGCTCAATTCGCGAATATCCTTGGTGAGAGTCTGATTTGTTCCCTGCAGTTGCTGGTTGGAGAGAACGAGTTCCCGGTTTTCCTTTGATAGAGTGCTGTTGCGCTGTTTCAGTGTACGGATTTCAGAGATTGACACTTCATTTTCAGCCAGATATTCAATTAAAGGCAAGGCCTGACGTGTCCAAATGCTATCAGGGTACTCTGTTCGAAGCCTTGCAAACCGTTTCTGTACTTGTTGCATCTCCTCCGGTTCGTTATGGCGCCGCATGCCGAGCAGGCTGAGGCGGAAGAGAGCCTCATCCGTTACCCCTCTGGATGTCTCATTGCTGTTACATAATTCTGCTAAGAGCTTGGTGGCAGCCGGTTCGTTGCCTTTTTCCAGGTAGTATACAGCGTCTGACAGCTTTCCGGAGGATGTCCCTAAAGCCATGGAAAACTTCTCTTTCAGAGTACTGCACCCTCCCAAAAACAACAAAGCTGTCAGACATGCAATGAAGCGCCTCATCGGGTGCCCTTCCGTCGATTTATGAAGTAGTTGCTACCAGGTTGCCCTTTAACGTGGTCCTTAATCTCTGCGGCGGTTCGGGCAATATCAACTGCAGAATTGTATTCTCCCTGTTGGCAGACCAGGACGGCAATGGAGAGGGTCATAATAGGAAAAGAGCGGTGTATGCCGTACCGGTCAACCCCTTCCAAGTAGCCATGAGCAAGGTCTTCTGGAGAGTAGTGGGCAACTATTTCACGATCAAATCGGTCTAAAACTGCACGACACACCTCTTCGAATCTGTCGGCTGCGAGAACCATGACAAAATCATCCCCTCCAACATGGCCTATAAACTGGCCATCGCCACCGCATCTGAGGGTTTCGTCATAGATGATCTCGCCTGTTGCCCGGATGAGTTCGCTTCCCTGTATGTACCCATAGCGGTCGTTATAGGCCTTAAAGTTGTCGAGGTCTGCATAGCAGACGGCGAAATGCTCTCCGCCAGCCATCCGTAGGTTAAGGGCACGCTCAATTGCTATATTCCCTGGCAGACGGGTAAGAGGGCTTGCATCGAGGCTGATCTGCTCAAGTTCTTTCAGGCGCTCCGCCATGTGGATAAAGTCGCGTGCCAGATCGCCTATTTCGTCACCGGCAGGGATCTGAGGGTCATAGTCGAATTCACCCTCAGCAATACGGTGAGTGGCTTTTTTCAGTTTTCTGACTGCGGTTGAAATGGAGTAGGTAATATAGACCGCTACTCCTGAGGCAAGAAGAAATCCCGTAAAGGAAAGAATAAGAGTCAGCCTGACCGTGGATTGTTCACGCTGGTCAGCACCCTCCAATTTGGTATTGAGGCGTTTCTGCTCGTTTAGAAAAATGGCATCGATGGAGGCCAGCACCTTGACTCCTGCTGCTTGAATAGCACGTGAATCACTGTTCTTTCTTTTGAAAGCAGCATCAGCAGCATCGTGGTATTGAGCGTAAATTGCAGTCAAGGGAGCCAGCTCGGGGATGTTCTTTCCAATACGCATTTTCTCAAGAATAGTGCGGAACTCCAGCTCTCTTGCAATGAATAATTTCCGAAAGTCATCGCTTTCCAAGATCAGGAACTTTCCCACATAGCGTTCCTGTGCAACCAGAGATTCCCTCATTCGCTGAACATTGTTTACGAAGACCAGGTCTGTTCGGGCTATTTCCCTCGCAGTCTGGTGGAGTGAAACAAGCCCTTTGGTTGAAAAGGCTAGGGCCGCAATGGTGAAGAACGCCATCGCCGAATAGCCGACAACTATCTTCTTTACCAGGGTAAGACGGGGGAGGCGCCAGCCCGATCCCGTTTTTTGGTGTTTGAAAGGGGAAATCATAACTATTAATACTATTGCAGAGTAGGTGATAAGTCAACGCTGCATTACGCGTTAACGCAACGGGAAATACAGACATATAGCAACAAAGGATACTGGCTTTTCTGCAACTTCATTAGCGGTTGCGGGTCGATTGAAGCTGTGCTATAAGTTGCCTACGTCAATCTTGGAGAATTCTTATGACCGGCCTTGACCGTATCATTGAAAACGCTCTATTGGAGGATATACACACCGGTGATATCACCACTCAGGCTGTAGTCCCAAACCAGCGGCATGCAAAGGCACTGCTGATAGCCAAGGAATCTCTCGTACTTGCAGGGATTCAGGTAGCGGAAAGGGTCTTTACCATACTTGACCCTGAGGTGATCTTTAAACGGCATTTCAATGATGGTGATCGTGTTGCAAATGGAGAGGTTTTAGCTGAACTGTCCGGCGATGCGTCCTGCCTTCTCCAGGGGGAACGGGTTGCACTCAATCTGCTGCAGCGGATGTGTGGGACTGCAACTCTTACGGCCTGCTATGTTGAAAAGGTTAACGGCACAAAGGTCCGAATTGTCGATACGCGTAAAACCACACCCGGACTCCGGGTCCTGGAAAAATATGCGGTACGGATCGGAGGTGGCATCAATCATCGAACCGGCCTCTATGATGGTGTGTTGATAAAGGAAAACCACATTGCTGCAGCTGGGGGGATTACCGAAGCAATCAGTCGAGCGAGGGCTTACATACCTCATACACTGAAGATCGAAATCGAGACTGAGACCCTTTTACAGGTCGATGAAGCTCTATCTGCAGGTGCGGAGATAATCATGCTGGACAACATGGATATCCCGACTATGTATCAGGCCGTTGCCCTGGTTGCTGGAAGAGCGCAACTGGAGGCTTCAGGAGGGGTTAGCCTCGACACAGTCAGAGGGATTGCCGATACCGGGGTAGATATAATATCGGTCGGTGCACTGACACACTCTGCCCGGGCTATGGATATCTCAATGCTCCTGGAGGAGCGTTGAGATATCCGGTGGAGCGGTCCTTGGACCGGCAGATTCTTGAACTGTTCCGTGAGCAGGGAGGAGTCGTTTCTGGGGTGGAACTGAGCGGGAGACTCAATGTGTCGAGAACCGCGGTCTGGAAGCATATCAGTGGACTCCGGGGACTTGGTTACCGTATAGAGGCTCGGCATGCAAGTGGTTATAGATTGCTTGAGGCTCCGGACGTTCTGACCCCGGCGGCAATAACCGAAGGCCTTATTTCAGAATGTATTGGGCGGCGAGTGGTCTGGCTTGCCGAGACCGGTTCCACCAATATTGAGGCTAGCAGGATGGCTGAGGCGGGTGCTGCCGAGGGTACCGTTGTTGTCGCTGGGACGCAGCACCAGGGAAAGGGACGACTTGGGAGGAAGTGGCATTCACCTCCAGGCGTTAACCTTTACTGTTCTGTCGTGCTTCGACCACAGATCCTTCCAGTTGCAGCATTTCAGCTTACGTTCCTTTCTGCAGTGGCTGTAGCAAGAACTATCGAGGCTGAGTCATCTCTACAACCCCTTATCAAATGGCCAAACGATATTCTTGTAAACGGAATGAAGGTGGCGGGTCTCCTTAACGAGATGAGTGCCGAGACCGAGCGGGTTAACTTTGTCATACTTGGAATAGGGGTTAACCTTAATATGCGGCTGGAACAATTCCCTTCCGACTTGCGAAATCCGGCTACCTCCCTATTCATAGAATCAGGGCAAGAAGTGAACCGGCTCCGATTCATGAGAAACCTTCTTGAAGCACTGGACGATCTCTACGCTATCTATCTCAGGGATGGATATAAACCTGTAAGGGATGAGTGGGTTGCCCGATGTGGGATGATTGGTCGACGAGTGGCAGTGAGTGGTTCTTCAGAGCATCTGGAAGGGGTTGCCACTGGAATTGATGACAACGGCGCCCTTCTTGTTGCGCGGACAGGTGGAGTTGTGGCCCGAGTTCTTGCAGGGGATGTGAAAATCTTGTGAATAGGAACTGGGGAGTTGCATAAGCACTTATTAAATATCTAATTCCTCTTCCTGTTGGAGGTTTTCCGTGCTTCTCGTAATAGACGTTGGTAACAGCAATATTGTTCTTGGTGTCTATGATGGCTCAAGTCTGATCCATGACTGGCGAATTGCCACTGACAAAGCCAGAACCCACGATGAATACGGCATTCTGATAAACCAGCTTTTCCGATTGTCAGGAATCGATCCGAATACTGTGGATGGCATCATTATATCGTCGGTTGTGCCACCGCTCACCGGTGTCCTTGAACTTCTTGCACGAAAATATTTCAATACCATTGCTCTGGTAGTGGGGCCAGGCATCAAGACCGGCATGCCGATACATTACGACAACCCCAAGGAGGTGGGTGCCGATCGAATTGTCAATTCAGTGGCTGGTTTCGAACTTTATCGTTCCTCTTTGATAATCGTCGATTTCGGTACGGCTACTACTTTTGATTATGTAAACGCCAAAGGGGAATATTGCGGAGGGGCTATTGCACCTGGGCTGATGATCTCCATGGAGGCGCTTTTCCAGCGTGCCAGCAAGCTTCCAAGGGTGGAGGTGGTCAAGCCGCCATCGGTTATTGCTAAAAATACCGTAAACTCCATGCAGGCGGGAATCGTCTACGGCTACGTTGGTCTAGTCGATGGCATTGTTACCCGCATGAAGGGAGAAGGGAAGGACAATCCCACGGTAATCGCCACAGGAGGTCTCGCGCGGCTGATTGCTCCGGAATCAAAGGTTATTGATCATGTAGAGGAGTTTCTTACACTGGAGGGTTTGCGAATCCTTTATCAGCGTAACAGTGAGGCATAATCACAGGTTGAAGTTCGGGTGAGCCCGGAGAGATAGTCAACTTTCTTTACCGACACCCTAACCTCTGCCTGATCCATTATCCAAGGGGGGTTTTATGGCTAAGTATGACACTGCTAAGATCAGAAACCTGGGAATTGTGGCGCACGGAGGGGCCGGCAAGACTTCGCTGGCCGAGGCGATTCTCTTCGATACGGGGATGATCGACCGGCTGGGACGGGTAGATGACGGGACCTCCACCATGGACTTTGAGCCTGAGGAGATCAAGCGGAAGATCTCCATCACCTCGTCACTCGATCACTGTGAGTGGAACGGTCACTCCATCCATTTTCTTGACACCCCGGGCTACGGGGACTTCATCGCCGATACCAGGGCATGCATGCGGACCCTGGATTGTGCGGTGGTAATCCTCTCTGCTATTTCCGGTGTCAAGGTGCAGACTGAGGATGTATGGAACTGGGCCAATGAGTTCGAGATACCTCGTATTGCTTTTGTCAACAAGATGGATAGGGAGCGAGCCAGCTTTTTCCGCGCTATCGATGATATGGAAAAGGCTCTTAAGGCCCGAGGTGTAGCAATTCAAATGCCGCTGGGTGCCGAAGAGAACTTTGAAGGTGTCATCGACCTGATAAGGATGAAGGCTTACCGGTACGCCAAGGACCAGTCTGGGAAATTTACTGAAATTGAGATCCCGTCTGAGCACCAGGACGAGGCACTAAGGCTCCGTGAGCATATGGTAGAGGTAGTGGCCGAGGCTTACGACGCCCTAACCGAAAAATACCTCGAAGCTGGCGAGTTGACTGAGGAAGAGATCCTGGACGGTCTCAGGGTCGGCACCATGCGAAATACCTTTACTGCTGTCCTGTGTGGTTCCGCAACCCAAAATATCGGTGTTAGTCAGCTACTGGACAGTATCTGCTCTTATCTTCCCTCACCACTTGACCGTACAAAAGCGGTTGGAATCAACCCCAAGACCAAGGCGACAGAGGAGCGCGGACCCGATGAAGCTGAACCTTTCTCTGCGTTGGTTTTCAAGACCACTTCCGACCCTTACACCGGCAAGATAACTATCTTCAGGGTCTACTCAGGCGTACTCAATTCCGACTCCACCATATACAACTCCACTAAGGGGGTAGATGAACGGATCGGCCAGATATACGAACTTGAGGGGAAAAAGCAGAAAGCCATAAAGCAGGCTGTGGCAGGCGATATCGTGGCTGTAGCCAAACTGAAGGAGACCGTTACTGGAGATACCCTCTGTGACCCTGCAAAGCCAATCATCTATGAGCCGGCACCTCTTCTGAAGCCGGTCATTTCCTATGCCATCGAACCGAAGACAAAGCAGGACGAGGACAGGATTCACGGAGCGCTCCACAAAATGATCGAAGAAGAGCCGATGCTGGAATCGCACCGCGATACCCAGACCAAGGAGTTCATTATCTCCGGGATGGGACAGGTTCATCTGGACGTTATCGTTGAGAAGATGAAGCGTAAGTTTAATGTTGAGGTGCTCCTCAAGACTCCAAAGGTTCCTTATCTGGAAACCATTCGTGGTACTGCAAAGGTGCAGGGTAAATACAAGAAACAGTCGGGCGGGCGCGGCCAGTACGGCGACTGCTGGATAGAGATGGGGCCACAGCCGCGTGGCGAAGGGTACCTTTTCGAGGACAAGGTCGTCGGAGGCGTCATTCCGCGCCAGTATATACCAGCCGTAGATAAAGGGATTCAGGAGGCATGCGTCGATGGGTTTCTTGCCGGCTACCCTGTTATAGATTTCAAGGTTGGCCTCATTGACGGCTCTTTTCATACTGTCGACTCTTCGGAAATGGCGTTCAAGGTTGCAGGATCCATGGCCTTTAAGAAGGCAATGGAACTCTGTAAGCCTGTTATCCTTGAGCCAATCATGAATATGAAGGTTACCGTGCCGGACGACAACATGGGCGATGTCATAGGCGACCTGAACTCCCGTCGAGGCAAGGTGGTTGGTGTTGAGCCTAAGGCCAACTCGCAGATCATTCGTGCTGTCGTTCCGATGTCTGAGGTACTTGCCTATTCAAATGATCTACGTTCCATGACCAGCGACAGGGGGCTCTTTACCATGGAGTTCTCCCATTATGAGGAAGTGCCGACGCATCTGGCACAGAAAGTTATCGCCGAGGCCGAGGCAAAAGGCTTTCATTCCAAGAAAGCGGATTGATCAAGAGATGAAAAAAGGGTCTAGGAGTCTGTCGGGCTTTACATCATCAAGTCCGGCATATCCGTTGTTTTGGTTGTTAGTGTAACGCATTAATATTGTTGATGTAGCTGCTGTTTT
>JAYSLX010000137.1:0-8234 GCA_043725245.1 Geobacteraceae bacterium
ACTCGGCGCAGCCTGCCACCAGAGATACAACCATCAACACACCAACAAGCATCGATAATTTCTTCATACGAATCTCCTTGGACCAATTTAGTGTTTCATTCCCGAATAATGCAGCCTTCCCTTTTTCAGGTCCCGCTTCTTCATCAGTACAAAGATCACCGGCGTCATGATAAGCACATGCACTGCCGATGAAATCATGCCGCCGATCATCGGTGCGGCAATCGGCTTCATCACGTCAGCGCCCGTACCGCTTGACCACATGATCGGGATCAGCCCCAGCAGGGCAACAGCCACGGTCATCAGTTTGGGCCGCAGACGGAGCACCGCCCCCTCGAAGGTAGCGTCGTAAATATCCTGCTCGGTGCAGGGGCCGTTGATCAGTTTCTTGTCCAGTGCTTCATGAAGGTAGATAACCATGACCACCCCGGTCTCCACGGCAATGCCATAGAGGGCGATGAAGCCGACCCAGACCGCCACCGAGAGGTTGTAGCCCAGGGCCGAGACCAGGTAGACCCCACCCACCAGGGCAAACGGCACCGAGAGCATGACCATGCTGGCTTCCAGCGCTGAGTGGAACGTAAAATAGAGGAGGATAAAGATAATCACCATCCCCAGCGGTATCAGGATCTGCAGGCGGGCCTTGGCACGGATCTGATTCTCCCACTGCCCTGACCAGGCCACATAATAGCCTGCAGGAAGTTTGAGCTGTTTCTCCAGTACCTGCTTGGCTTCGGTGACAAAGCCCCCCATGTCGCGACCACGGACGTTGAGGAAGACCAGCGACCGCAGCAGGCCCCCTTCACTGTTGATTTCAGGTGCGCCAGTGGAGATCTTCAGCTTCGTCACCAGGGAGAGCGGTACCTGGGCACCTTCACTACTGCTCACCAGGATTCGGCGGATAGCCGGGAGATTGTCGCGGTAATCGCGCAGGTAGCGGATCCGGATCGGAAAGCGGTTGCGCCCTTCAACAGTGGTGGAGAGGGTCGCTCCACCCAGAGCTGTTTCGATGACATCCTGGATGTCGCCGACACTGACGCCATAGCGGGCGGCGGCCTCACGGTCGATGTCGATGTCGAGGTAGTTGCCGCCGGTGACCCGTTCGGCCACCACGTCGGCGGCACCGTTGATCGGTTTCAGTATCGCCTCGGCCTGAATGGCCAGATCTTTGAGGACATTGAGATCATTGCCGAAGATCTTGACGCCGAGGTCGGTCCTGACCCCGGTGGAGAGCATGTTGATCCGGTTGATGATCGGCTGGGTACAGCCGTTGCGGACGCCTATCTGCTGCAGCTTGGAGTCCAGTTCGGCGACAATATCAGCTTTCTTCATCCCGGCCCGCCATTTGTCTTTCGGCTTGAGGATGATGATGCTCTCGAACATGGAGACCGGCGCCGGGTCGGTGGAGGTTTCGGCGCGGCCGACTTTGCCGAGGACATGCTCGACTTCAGGGACACTCTTGATGATGGTATCCTGCACCTGGATCAGTCGCTTCGCCTCGGTGATGGAGACATTGGGGAGGGTGACAGGCATGTAGAGGAGTGAGCCTTCGTCCAGAGGGGGCATGAACTCGCTCCCTAGTTTCATGAACAGCGGTACGGCAACGGCCAACGCGACAATGTTGAGGGCGATGGTGGTCTTTTTCCAGACCAGCACCCAGCGGATGACCGGTGAATAGAGCCTGATGAAGAAGGTGGAGACCGGGTTGGCGCTCTCCGGCGGCATCTTCCCCCGCATGAAGAAGTACATGAGTACCGGCACCAGGGTGATGGCGATGATCGCCGAACCCATCATGGAGAAGGTCTTGGTGAAGGCGAGTGGATGGAAGAGCTTCCCTTCCTGCCCTTCCAGCATGAAGACCGGCACAAAGGAGAGAACGATGATCGCCAGGGAGAAGAAGATGGCCCGACCGACCTGTTTTGCCGAGGTAATGACCACATCCAGCCGCTTGCCTGCCCGTTCCTCGGGCGGCATTTCGGACAGGTGGCGGTAGCAGTTTTCCACCATTATGACGCCGGCATCCACGAGGACGCCGATGGCAATGGCAATGCCGCCAAGGCTCATGATGTTGGAGCTGACCCCTAAAAGTTTCATGGAGATAAAGGCGATCAGTACCGAGATCGGCAGGGTCAGGACGATGACCAGGGCGCTCTGGAAGTGGAGCAGGAAGAGGAGGATTACCAGCGAGACGACAATCGATTCCTCCAGCAGATTATGCTTCAGGGTGTCAATGGCCCGCATGATCAGGTCGGAGCGGTCATAGGAGACCATGATCTTTACCCCTGGCGGCAGCCCTTTTTCCAGCTCCTTTATCTTTACTTTGACCCGGTCGATGACATCCTTGGCATTTTCGCCGTAGCGCATGACGATGATGCCGCCGACCGCCTCGCCTTCGCCGTTCATGTCGAGCATGCCGCGACGGATGGCGCCCCCCATCTGGACGGTGCCGAGATTCCTGAGATAGATCGGGGTGCCGCGCATATCAGCACCGACCACAATGTTCTCCAGATCAGCCTTTGATTTCACATACCCCTGACCGCGGATCAGGTATTCGGCATCTGCCTGTTCGATCAGTCTGCCGCCGACATCCTTGTTGGAGGCCTTGACCGCCTCCATTATTTTGGCAACCTTGATGTTGTAGGCAAACAGTTTTGCCGGATCAAGGTCGATCTGGTATTCCCGCACCAGACCGCCGATAGAGGCGACTTCAGCCACCCCCTGGACGGTATTGAGCTGGTAGCGGACAAACCAGTCCTGCAGCGTCCGCAGCTGCTCCAGATCGTACCCTTTCCCTTCGATGGTATACCAGAAGACATGACCGACCCCGGTGCCGTCAGGGCCGAGGGTTGGTACGACCCCCGGCGGCAGCAGCGAAGCGGCATAATTCAACCGCTCCAGCACCCGGGTCCGCGCCCAATAGATGTCGGCCTTGTCCTCGAAGATGACGTAGATCATGGAGAAGCCGAAGGCCGAGGAGGCACGGACGGCACGCACCTGGGGCAAGCCCTGAAGGTTGACCGCCAGCGGATAGGTAACCTGGTCCTCCACCACCTGGGGCGAACGGCCGGGGTAATCGGTAAAGACGATCACCTGGTTGTCTGACAGGTCAGGAATGGCATCCACCGGGGTCCGGTAGACCGACCAGAGCCCCCAGGCGATGATCAGTCCGAACAGCATCAGCACAATGACCCGGTTACGGGCGGAATATTCAATAATTTTTTCGATCATGGCAGCAATCCTTGTGGGAGATGGTTTGGTGGTTCGTCATTACATCTTCATGTCATCCATCTTCAAAGTCCCTTTTTTTGCCGGTGGTTGCTGAGCCGGTGCAGCGCCATGACCTTCATGCCCCCCCTGTGGCTGCTGACCTGCTGCCGGGGCCTGACCCTTGGTATCGGGTTTGGCTCCGGTATGCTGGCTGTGGTCCTGGCCACCTCCTTTCAGTTGCGATTCCGAATCAATAAGGTAGGAGCCTGAAACCGCAACCTTGTCGCCGGAATTGATACCTGACAGAATCTGGACTTTGTCGTCAATTCGCTCGCCTGCCTGTACCTCACGAGGTTCAAACATCCCCGGAGACATCTCAACCCAGACCAGTTGGCGTTTGCCGGTATCGATAACAGCCGTCACCGGAACCACAATACCTTTGGCCAAAGGGACCTTGATGATTGCATTGACGAACATGTCAGGTTTCAATATATAGCGCGGATTGGGCATTTCTACTCGTGCCTTAACCGTATGGGTCTTGGGATCATGGAACGGATAGATAAAGCTGATCCGGCCATTTGCCTTGACATGTTGATCAGCCGATGAACGTATCTCCACCTGCTGCCCGACCTTCACATACGGGACCTCATTTTCAAAGACATCAATCTCCACCCAGACCTTCGAAAGATCGGCAATGTTGAACAACACCTCTCCCGTGTTGACGTACTGCCCCTGCTGAACCATCTTTTCGATGACAACTCCGGAGAGCGGCGTATAAATCGGCAAACGGATGTTGGGTTTACCGGCCTTCTCCAGTTCGGCGATCTGGCTCTCCTTGACCCCGAAAAGCAGCAACCGCTGCCGTGCCGACGCCACCAGGCCGTCGCCGTTCTGGGAGATTGAGGGGATCGGTGAATTTTTCAGCTGGTCGCGGCTTTTAACGGCCAACAGATATTCCTGCTGGGTTGCCAACAGATCAGGTGAGTAGATCTCAGCCACCGGTTTGTCCTTGCTGACAAATGCCCCAACTGTATCAACATTGAGTTTGTCGATACGCCCGGCAATCCAGGAAGTCACCTTTGCCTGGCGCGACTGGTCGTACTGAACGATGCCGACGGCATTGATCTCTTTATTCAGGACGCCTTGTTTCGCCGCCACGGTGGCAACATTGGCCATGACCCGTTGCGTCGGTGACAGGGAAACATGGCCGAGCATATCGGCCTGCTGTTTCTGCTCTGCTGTCTGGGCGCCACCATCGGCAGCATTGTCGATCTTTTTGATCAGCTCCATGCCGCAGATCGGGCAGGTACCAGGCTTGTCCTTGATGATGAAGGGGTGCATGGAGCATGTATAGAGCTGTTTGCCCTGGGCGGCCTTCTGTTCCGTTGCCGTGCCGGCATGTTTCTTCTGCCACAGGAACCAGCCCCCGCCGGCTGCCGAAGCCAGGATCAGGATAACCAGCGGGATTGCGACTTTCTTGTTCAGTGCCCTGGTCTACCTCGGTATCGTGAATTTTAATGGTGTTGTGAATGCTCGTCCGGCTTGGTTGTTGCCGGTTGCGCCGGTGCTATCGGCGGTGCAGCCAGTGGCGGTTCCTGCTTAACAGCCGGAGCCGGGGCATCGTTTGCCAATTCCGTCCCCACCGATGCTTCCAGCTGTGCCAGTTTCATCATGTATTCCGCCTGGGACTCGTACAGTTCCTTTTCATAGTTGAACAGGTTCATCCTGCCATCCAGAAGGGTCAGAAAATCAACCTTGCTCACCCGGTAACTGATTACCGCCGATTCCAGGGACTGCTGTGCCTGTGGGATGATGCCACTCTTGTAAAGCTCGATCAGCTTCTTGCGGCGTTCCAGCTGGACCAGAGCATCGTTAACATTGTAGGAGATGGTGTTCTTCAGGGCATTCAGTTCTTCAGTCGCCATGCTGGTTTCAGAGGTCGATTCGGCCAGCATCGCCTGGCGTTTTTCTCTCTGGAACGGCAAATTGAAGGTTATGCCAAGGCTGAACATGTCGTAGCCCGGGTCCTTTGTCATCTCTGTATTGACCGCTTCCTTGAACATGTACTCGAAGGAGAGATTGAAATCGGGGTAGAACTCTTTCTCGGCCAAACGATGGGAAGCCTGCCCCTTACCCACCAGGCTGGCAAGGCTTTTGATCTGGGGTCTCTTCTCATAAGCGGTTTCCTTGAGTTGTTCAACGGATTGAGTCACCAGCGGCAGGTCGAAGTCGGCAATGGTTCCGACCGGTGTCGTCGCCGGACGGTAGAGCAAATAATTCAGGTTGGCTTCCAGGCTCTTGCGCTGCTGCTGCAGCGTAATCTGCATATCGAGCATCTTTGATTTTTCCAGGCCAGCCTTGTAGATATCCTGCTGTGCCCCTTGACCCACTGAATATTTCGTTTCTGCGATTGTCACGAAATCGGTAAGCAGCCTGAGATTCTTGTCGATGATGCCGAGGAACTTGTCCACCGCCCAGATCTGGTAGTAGGTCTCCTTGACCATACGGGCCAGCTCCAGCTTGCGCTCTTCATTGGCCCATCTGTACGACTGCCCTTCGTAGTCGGCAATTTCCTGTTTGAGTGCCCGTTTGCCCCAGAATGGAATCTGTTGGGAGATGCCGACCACCTTGGCGGACTGGGGATCTTTGTCGAAAACAAAAGGCTCACGTACAAGCATATTCTGCAGCTTGAACATGAACATCGGATCTTCCAGGCTGGATGCCTGCTTCGCCTTGTTGGCGAACATTTGCCATTTGGCCCGGGATGATTTTAATTCCGGATTATTGGCCAGCGCCGTGTCAACCAGAGAAGCAAGATTTTCGATCGGCTTTACATCTTCGGCGCTGGCGGTGGCGGTCGAGATGGCAATAGCTGCTGTGATTATGCAGATGACATTGTGCAATTTCATGTTTAACCTCTGATCTGTTGTCAGGTGATAAAATCTGTAATGCGGCATTCATGCCAACCCCAAATCACCCTATATTTCATTATGTTACAGATTGCCGTTAAATATCCCATGACAAATTTTTCAGATTATTCTACGCCGGTGAAGAATATGCTACATTTTTTAAGTTTAACACTGATTCAATATCAGTCACGCAACCACACGCGATTAGTCAAAAAAGTTGCCGATTGGTTTGTCAAAATACCCGTAAGGATCTCGCCAGGTTTTTCGCTTCATTCAAATAGTGCTCCAGCTCTTCGAGTTCACCGTTTATCGAATTCGTTGCCGCCTTACCGTCAACTAATTGGACTTGCAATCTGTTGACATGTCGTTGGATGTTGTCCAGATGCTGAGAACACTCCTTCAGTATTTGATCAGCGGCCCTGATCGCCTGCTCGTTGTTATGACTTTGTGGAGAGGCGTTGTCTGTTGGATTATTTGATCCGCCGCCATGGTCATGACCGGCATAAGCTGGCATCGTTAGCATAACCATCAAAAAGACCGATAAAAAAATCAACCCAGTTTTCATTCCTTAGGACTCCTCGATATTTAGAGCTAATACGGGCTTTATTCTCATCGCTTATAGGCATCTCTACAATGCTCCGAGCAAAAATATACAATGCTGCCATTTCGTTCTAACTGGCATGGAGCGGCAATGACCGGTATCCGCATGCCACAGACAGGATCGAGGACAAGATTGTCTTTCTGATAGAGCGGATGGGTTTCGATCTTGAGGTAGGTGTCAAGAAAATCCAGTACCTTGTCAACTACCCACTGGATTATGGATTCATCAGCCGCAGTAAACGAGGCTTTTAGTGAGTCGCTCCTGCAGTACTCCATCAAAATCGGAAAGATTTCCAGATCATAATGCACAGTGAATTCCGACAGGCTTTCACCCGGAATTAGCGACAGTCTGAGAGTGACAGTAGCCGGGAACTGTAACGAATGATCAAACGAGCAGAAACACGAAGTTTCCTGGCTGGATATTGGTGCTACCAGGGTAGCATTCTCGAAATGACGCACCAACTCTTCCAAGCGTGGGCGGATGATCTCGGTAATGACTCGACTTGCAACAATACGAAACTGCTCCTGGTTATCAAGTTCAGTCTTCATCTCCTGGTCAAGTCGTTGTTGGATCGCTGCCGCTTGCTTGCGATGCTGCTCAAGACGTTGGAGAATCCGATCATTCAAGTCACTCATAAGTCACCTCCCTATTTGTGGTGAACTGGCAGCTCTATACCGTATTTTTCCAGCCGATAAATGAGTGTATGCCTCGGGATACGGAGAAACCGGGCAGCAGCGGTCTGGTTCCAGTTACTGCGTTCCAGGGCCTGAATAACTATTTCACGCTCCAGTTGCTCAAGGGAATAGCCGTCCTCAGGCAGTTTTACTACCGCGTGGCCAGTGGGTTTGTTTTCGTGGAACTTCTCAGGGAGATCATTGGCTGAGATTTCATCGCTATTGCGCATGATCAACAGGCGTTCAACGGTATTTTCCAGCTCTCGAACATTGCCCGGCCAGGGGTACATCACCAGGGTTTCCATGGCATCTTTGCCAAAAGTCACCTTATCGCCACCGTGTTTCGCGCAGAAATATCTGATCAGCAGCGGAATATCCTTGCGCCGCTCCCTAAGGGGGGGCAAATGGACCGGAATCACTCCAAGTCGGTAGTACAGGTCCTCCCGGAAGGTACCGTTGGCAATGGCCTTGTCCGTGTCAATATTGGTTGCCGAAACTATTCGCACATCGATTTTTTGAGTCTTGTCCCCACCGACCGGTTCGACTTCTTTTTCCTGCAACGCCCTCAAGAGCTTCGGCTGCAATTCCAGCGGCAGCTCGCCAATTTCATCTAGGAACAGCGTGCCGCCATCGGCCTGCTGAAATTTCCCGGCCTTGTCCTTGATCGCTCCGGTGAATGCCCCCTTGACATGGCCGAACAGTTCACTTTCCAACAGGTCCCGCGGGATGGCGGCGCAGTTGATGGCCACAAACGGTGCCTCCCGGCGGGAACTGTTGGCGTGCAGGGAGCGGGCAACCAACTCCTTGCCGGTGCCCGACTCACCGGTGATCATCACTGAGGCTTCG
>JAYSLX010000138.1:0-6602 GCA_043725245.1 Geobacteraceae bacterium
CGATCCGGCGGGTCTGTTCATTGATCTCTCCAGACTCAGGGAAATGCATCCTTTTGCGAAAGTCGATTACCGGGATGACCCGGCCGCGGAGATTAATGATCCCCTCGACATATTCCGGCGCATTGGGAGTATGGGTGATCTTGACCATCCGGATGATCTCCTGCACCTTGAGGATGTCAACGCAAAACTCCTCGCTCCCTACGGTGAAGCCAACCATCTGCATGGGGATACCTGCCGATTTCCCCTCCTGAGCACCCTTTATTGCTTCTGCATTGATTGCCATGTCGTCGTCTCCTTTCTGCATCGCCTTTGGCCCATTCGAGCACTGAATGCATAGTTACTAACAAACAACATGCCATACCGCTAATAAAAACATAGCGCTTATATTACAGAAAGTTACACTATCGCCAACAGACAGACCCGTCTGTTTTGAATGTTTGGAAAGGGGCATCTATGCAAGCATTGAACAGGGCCGAGGGGTTGATTGAAAAATTGGATGCTTCAGTCCCTGTTGGCTAAAAAGATCGAGTCGAACTCACCTGAGACTTCCCTGAATACTTCCAGCACCTGTGGATCGAAGTGATGCGGCTCGGTACGACCGTCTCCCTCGAAAATAATCCGGCAGGTCTCTTCATGGGCAAAAGCCAGCTTGTAGACCCTGGTGCTGCGTAGCGCATCATACTGGTCAACCAGCATGACGATTCGCCCCTCAAGCGGGATCTCTTCACCCCTCATGCCATTGGGGTACCCTGTGCCATCCCAGCGTTCGTGGTGGTTCAATGCAATTGAGGCCGCCATCTGAAGCATGGGGAACTCCGAACCCTGAAGGATTTTCTCGCCAATGAGCGAGTGCCCCTTGATGACGTCGAACTCTTCGGAGGTAAGCCTCCCCGGTTTGTGAAGAATTGAATCCGGTATACCGATCTTTCCCACATCATGCATGGCGCTGGCTATGCGGATCATCTCGGTAAAACCCTTCTCCTGCCCCAGCCTGCGCGCCATCAGCTCTGCATAAAGCCCGATCCGTGAGATATGCCGGCCCGTGTCATCATCCCGCTGCTCCACAGCGGATGTGAGTCGCGCAATCGTCTCCATGCTCATCTTCTTGAGCCGGCCCAGGGCTTCAGCCAGCTCGGCGGTACGCTGGGTAACCGTCCTCTCCAGCTCCTGGCGGTAGTTCTGCTCGATCTGCCGCAGGCGCTTATAATTGACAGCCTTTTTAATGGAGTGTATCAGATACTGCGGATTGTAAGGCTTGATGATGAAATCGTAGGCCCCCTTCTTAACGGCAGAAACAGCCACGTCAAGGTCTGCGTAGGCCGTCATCAGAATAACCGGCGTCTCAGTGTCACTCCGCCGGATTGCCTCCAGAAAATCTATTCCTGACATCCCCGGCATATTCACATCGGTAAGCACCACATCTACGGGCTGCATGCCGAACGTTTCCAGGGCATCTTCTCCGCTGGAGTGCGCCGTCACCCGAAAACCTACCAGTGAGAGGAGTGTCGACACACTTTCCAGAACGTAAGGGTCGTCATCCACTATCGTTATTTTGCCCTTTGTTTCGTCGCTCATCACCTTACTTCCTCCAAACCCTAATACACAGAATAGAGTACGTTTCCACAATTATTTTCTGATCAAAAATGCCCGGAAAAAATTTATAACCTATTTAAATGTTTCATTATTATCCATCAATGGATAATAAACCCGGAAACATGTTCCCTCTCCAGGTTGGCTTTCGCAGATGATGAAACCCTTGTGGCGTTTGACAACCCCATATACCAGGGAGAGCCCCAGACCGTTCCCCTGCCCCACCTCCTTGGTGCTGAAGAACGGTTCATACATACGTTTTATTATCTCGTTGTCCATCCCTTTGCCCGTATCCGTTACGGACAGAACGGCGAAAACCCCAGGCTGGCCAAATCCGTGACTGGCGATGAAATCCTGCTCGATGATGCAACGTCCGGCTTCGATAGTCAGCTTGCCCCCATCCGGCATCGCCTCTTTTGCGTTGGTAACCAGGTTCATGATCAACTGCTCCACCTGGATGCTGTCACCCATAATAAGGAGTAGTTCTGGCGACAACAACACGTCACACATGAAAGGCCCGTCCGCATCACGCTCCAGAAGGTTTTTTACACGGCCAACCACGTCATTCAGGCTGACAGTGGTCAGGCTTTCTGCCTGCTGACGACTGAACGCAAGGAGACCCTTGGTCAACTTAGCCCCCCTCTCGGCAGCCTGGACGATACTCTCTGCGCAACGTTTCACTCGCTGCTCTTCCCCACCCTGCATCTCCATGATACTGGCATAGCCGATGATGGCAGTCAGCAAATTATTGAAGTCGTGCGCAACGCCTCCAGCTAACTGGCCAACCGCCTCCATCTTCTGAGAATATCGAAGCTTGTTTTCTAGCTGCTTCTTCTCTGTGACATCTTCCTTGATACTTACGAAATGGGTGACAAACCCGTTACTATCCTTGATCGGTGCGATCATGGCCTGTTCCCAGTAGAGATCGCCGCTCTTCTTGCGATTGTGGAATTCCCCCTGCCACTCCCGTCCGGCAAGGATGGTCTCCCAAAGCTTCTGGTACTCCTCGCGGGTTGTTTCGCCCGACTTAAGGATCGCCGGGTTCTTCCCTAAGACATCCTCTTCGCTGTAGCCGGTCACCTCGGTAAACTTGGGATTGACGTACTCGATGCATCCCTGAGAGTCGGTGATAACGATACAGAGCGGGCTCTGTTGAACCACATAGGAGAACATGCAGAGCTCCTCCTCGATCTGTTTGCGGGCAGTAATATCATCCAATGTCTCGATTACCGCTACCACGTTGCCGGAGGCAGCCCTAACCGGAGCGGCGCTGAAGAATATATATCGATCCATTCCATTGCGCCGGAACCATCCCTCGGCCTGCAGACCATCAGAAACAAGCTGCGATCTTCCATAAGTTCGATAATACTCTGACAGACGCTCCCCTGAGCCATCAAGGACGATGTCTGCAAGACAGGGCCGCTGATGCTCATAGAAACCACGCCAGTGGTCGCTGGTGCCGATGACTTTATCAGCCTGAATCCCTGTCAACTCTTCGCAGGCATGGTTCCAAATGAGGATCCGATGCTCAAGATCGATTACGAAAGCAGGGACCGCAGCATTTTGGAGAAGGCTTCGCGAAAAGCTCAGCTGCTCTTCGATCGTAGTCTGTCGGCGGTCCAACTCAGCCACCATCGTATTAAATTTTCTGGCAAGTGTCCCTATCTCGTCATGACTCTCGACGGCAACGGGAGAGATGAGAGAAGACCTCTCTCCGATCAACTCCACATGGTTGGTGAATCGCCGAAGCGGAGCTGTCAGGTACTGCATGAAACACCATATGATCAAATTCGAGATAGCCACCGCCACCAGCAGCCCGACCAGCAGGTAGTTATGCGCCCGGTAGATCGGCTCATAGGCTTCGGCAAGCGGATAGGTGGCTGCCAGAATCCAGTTGGTCGTCTTCACCCGTCTGAAGGATCCCAGCGCATGAAGCCCTTTGGAGGTAATCATCTCGCCTGTTCCTTCGAATCCCTTGACCACTCGGTCGAACAGAGAGTTGACTCCCGGAGGGGCCACCTCGGCAAGAATGCGGTTACGGTCTTTGTGGAGGACCATTATCCGGTTGGTGTTGAAGAGTGCCAGGTACCCTTGCCTGCCGAGTCTGATTGTGGAGATTTTGCCGAGGAAGTTTTCATTGAAGAGACAGACACTACCTACGAGCACCCCTTTCAGGTTGCCGGTCGAATCCAGGGCAGGGGCTGAAAACATGACCACCGGCTCCCGATTGTCGCCATTGAGGAAAAAAGGTTCTGAAATCAAAGGGCTGCGGGTTTTGGTGCTTTTCTCCAACAGCTCCTGGAGCCTTCCCTGCCGCGTATCCACCCATTGGTGGCCGTCGGCGAAGGAAAGCAGCGCTCCGTGCGGATCAAATATATACAGGCCGCTGAAAAAAGTTTTCCGGGCATTCGTTTCATTGTCAATAAATGCCTTTGCCGCCTTGGCCGAGACAAAGACCCGCGGAGAGGCCGTCCAGGCAAGAATCTGCAGCTCACCACGAACAGTAGTTACTTTCTGCTCTATATCATCGGCAATTGCAGAGACCAGAGTGTACTGCTGGTTGGAGATGATCACTTTGATCTGTTTCTCAAAAAAGGCGAGGACAGAGTAGGCCATCACTGCCAGCAAGGTAGTGGTAAGGAACGAAACGGCCAGGGCCATTTTTTTATTGAGACTTACGTGCATGATGCTCCGACGGGTCAAGGCTGTTTGCTGCCGGTGTCACAAGCTCCTGCACCCTTTGAAAGAGCCTGAAGAGGAAACTCAGGGATAAAATTCATCATTAAAGAACACATCGGTGTTTTCAAATATTTCTTAAGTTGATTTGAGAAGCTTTTCATCAACCGGATCATAACTCAATCCCGCTTGATTAATCCCCGCTCCTCACCTATAATGCGCTTTTCTCAAGGTCAGGATTGAATATGGGCTGTTTCATAACATTCGAAGGGGTTGAAGGGTGCGGCAAGACCACCCAAGTCCGCCTCCTGGCAGAACTCCTAAGGTCTCGGGACATTCCTGTCCAATTAACCAGAGAGCCGGGGGGGTGCCCCATTGCCGACCAGATCAGGAGCATACTGCTGGACGGCACGAACCAATCCATGACCCCCCTTGCCGAACTCCTGCTCTACGCCGCTGCCCGGTCCCAGCACGTATCAGAGGTTATCAAACCCGCTTTGGCAGCAGGCAGTGTCGTCCTTTGCGACCGTTTCACCGATGCCACCCTTGCGTACCAGGGATTTGCCCGGGGGCTCGACCAGGAACTGATCATGAGTCTGAATAAACTGGCAGCAGGTGACACCGTGCCACACTTGACCATTCTCATTGACTGTCCTGTGGAAGTGGGTCTTGAACGTGCCATCTCGCGCATCAACAGCACCAGCGGAGCCAGGGAAGAGCGCTTTGAGCTAGAATCCCTCGAATTCCATCGCCGTGTTCGTGACGGGTATCTACAGCTGGCAACGAGGGAGCCGGATCGTTTTGTGGTCTTAGACGGCACGGCCGTTGTTGAGAAAACCGCCTCTGTCATTGCTGATTCAGTAATGAGGTTTGTCATGAGTCACGAGTTACGAGTTACGGGGGTTCAATGCCCTTCGCAAATATAGTCGGCCACGAGCGTATCGTCGCGATACTTCGCCGTACACTAGAGGCACGGAGGATCGCCCACGCCTATCTCTTTGTCGGCCCGGAAGGCTGCGGCAAACGGACCACTGCACTTGCACTTATCGAGGCCGCCTTCTGCAACGGAATCGATGGATGCGGCAGCTGCCCCACCTGCCGTCGTGTGGCAGCCCTGCAGCACCCGGACCTCCATCAACTGGAGCCGGACGGCGCATTCATAAAGATAGACCAGGTGCGGCAGTTGCAACGCGAACTCTCTCTTCGCCCTTACGAAGCAACCTTCAAGGCCTGCATCATCGAATCTGCCGACCGGTTTCACCAGTCTGCAGGTAACGCCCTGCTCAAGACCCTTGAGGAGCCGCCGGGAAGTGCGCTGATGATCCTTCTCACCGCGAACCCGGAGGCAGTGCTTCCCACCATACGCTCCCGCTGCCAGACCGTCAACTTTCAGCACCTGCCGGAAGAGACAGTCGCACAACTGCTTGCCAGTCAAGGGGCCGATCCGGTAGCAGCAAGGCTGGCGGCCTGTCTAGCCGGCGGAAGCCCTGGACGGGCAATGGAACTCTGTTCCAAAGAAGCCCTGAGCGGCAGGCAGGAGATCATCGAACAGCTTTTTTCGCTATCTACCAAGGATATCGGCACGCTCTTCACCACCTCAGAACGGCTGGCAGCAGAAAAGGAAGGACTTCCGGAGATTCTCGACCTTCTGACTGCCTTCCTGCGTGACATGCTGCTCCTCCGCTCAGGGAGCACTGAACTTGTCAATCGCGACCTGGCTGATCTGGTTACACGAGAGGCAAAACGGCACCCGTCGGAACGGGTGATGGAACTGATAGATCACGTCAAAGCAGCACGGCTGGCACTGCAGAGAAACGTAAATGCCAGGCTGGCCATGGACGTCCTTCTGATGCGCCTTGCGGCGTAAGGTATAAGGAGCTTTTTTTGCGAATAGTAAAGATACAATTCTCCACTGCCGGCAAGCTCTATGACTTCAATGCAGGAGACATGGAGATAAAGACCGGAGATCAGGTAATCGTAGAAACCGAGCGAGGCAGAAGTATTGCCACGGTAGCAGTCCCTCCTGCCGAATTCAAGGATTCTCAGGTTCATGACGGTATCAAGCGGGTTGTCCGGATGGCTCAGGCAGACGATTTGACTGCCCTAGCCCGTATAAGGGCACGGGAAGCCGAGGCGTTCTCCTTCTGCCAGGCCAAGATTTCCGAACGTTCCATGGAAATGAAGCTCGTAAAGGTGGAGTACCTGTTCGATGGCAGCAAGGCGATTTTTTTCTTCACCGCTGAAGGGCGCGTCGACTTCCGCGAACTGGTGAAAGACCTTGCCCACCAGTTTCACACCCGGATTGAGATGCGCCAGATCGGGGTACGTGACGAGGC
>JAYSLX010000139.1:0-18563 GCA_043725245.1 Geobacteraceae bacterium
GCTGGAGCGCCTCATCAAGCGAGGTAAGGTCTTTGCGGGCAGAGGAACCGGGAAGCCCCGGCATGAGCTGTATTCCAACCGTCATCCCTGCTCTGCGGAGCAGTCCTGAAGCAGACCGCACATCATCAGACGTATGCCCCCGACCTGCAAGGTTTAGTACGGCATCGTCCATGGACTGGACCCCAAGCTCGACCGTGCGTACCCCTCGGCTCCGGAGGAAAACCACGGTCTCGTCGTCAATCGCATCAGGCCGGGTGGAAACGCGGACCGACTCAATCTCGCCGATATCGATCAAGGACTGAAGAGGTGCCAGGAGAGCCTGCTGCTCCTCCATCGGGAGACTGGTGAAGGTTCCTCCGTAAAAGGCCACCTCGATTGCATCTCCAGGTGAGGTCAAACGGTAGGCATCTATGGTTGAGAGGATCACGGAGGGTAAAGGCAGCCCGCCCATACTGCCGGTTATGGTCCGCTGGTCACAGAAAACACAGCGATGGGGGCAACCTCGATGTGGTATGAAAAATGGGACAATCACTGCCGCAGCCTTGTCAGGCTCTGTCGGGCCGCCTCCTGCTCCGCCTCTTTCTTGCTCCTGCCGCTCCCCTCACCCATGCGCACATCTCCAAGGAAAGCGGCTACCGTAAAGATCCGCACATGATCGGGGCCGCTGGTGCCGGTTGTTACGTAGTGAGGGGCCATCCCCTGCCGGGACTGTGCCAGTTCCTGGAACTCGGTTTTGCTGTCCCTTTCCGACGACAGATCATTCGCAACTTCTGCCAGGTGGGAGTAATGCCGGTCAATCAAGGGTTTAACCCCATCCGCGCCGCCATCCAGATAGATGGCCCCGATAAGTGCCTCATAAGCATCTGCAAGAATCGATCGCTTCGTTCGCCCTCCGGTCCGTTCCTCGCCACGACCTAAACGGAGGCACTCCCCAACCCCCAGGTCCTCTGCCATCTTTGCAAGTGCCGCCTCATCCACAAGAGAAGCCCTCAGCCTGGACAGCTCTCCCTCGCGCTTGTCAGGAAACTCACGGAACAGACGGTGACTAATAAACAGGGAAAGTACTGAATCGCCGAAAAACTCCAGCCGCTCGTTGTCAGTCACGCCATCCAAAGGTGTCTCGTTCAGGTATGAGCGGTGGGTAAGAGCCTCCTGAAGAAGACGCAGGTCAATGAAGCGGTAGCCGATCCGCTCTTCTAGGTTGCTCAGATTGTCGGGGAAAATCTTGGTCATCACTATTTACAAGGAAGTCTTTCTGCCACAATGCTGCCTATAGTAAAGCATTTAACAGCATTTTTCAATGTTTATGGCAGATATCAGCCGGCTATTTAAGAGCCCGCTCCAGAATGATCAGCACCTTCACTAGCGGGGCTCGATGCGCCCGAGTATGTCCACGATGCGGGCAGCGGCCTGTCCGTCGCCGTACGGGTTGTGGGCACGGCTCATCTGCTGATACTCCAGGGGATTGTCCAGCAGGCGGATGGCCTCCGCAAAGATGCGCTCCCGGTCGGTGCCGACAAGCCGTACCGTCCCTGCGGCAACCGCTTCGGGGCGCTCAGTCGTCTCGCGCATTACCAGTACCGGTTTGCCCAGAGAGGGGGCCTCCTCCTGCACACCGCCGGAGTCGGTTATGATGAGATATGACCGGTTCATCAGGTAGACAAACGGCAGATAGTCGACCGGTTCGATGAGATGGATGTTGCTGAGTACGCCGCTGCCGAGCAGGCGTCTGACTGGCTCCTGGACATTGGGGTTGAGGTGAACAGGATAGAGTATTTCGCTGTCCGGATACCGCGCGGCAATCTTCGCCAATGCATGACAGATGTTCTCGAAGCCCTCGCCGAAATTCTCCCGGCGGTGGCCGGTTACCAGGATCAGTCGTTTGCAAGGATCGAGGAAGCCGAACTGCCCGGCAAACCTGTGTTGCAAAGCCGGATCAGATGCAATCCGGGAGGAGACCGACAACAGAGCATCCACGACCGTGTTGCCGGTAACGTGGATGCTGACGGCTGAAACGCCCGCTTTAAGCAGATTCATACGAGCCGCCTCGGTCGGGGCAAAGTGCAGGTCCGCCAGCACACCGCATACCTGGCGGTTGACCTCCTCGGGGAAAGGAGCGAATTTATTGTGTGTGCGCAGCCCAGCCTCCACGTGGCCAACCGGAATCTGGCTATAGTAGGCTGCCAGAGCAGCGGTCATGGTCGTGGTGGTGTCGCCGTGGACGAGCACCATGTCGGGGCGTTCGGCGGCCAGGACCGGCTTCAGCCCTTGGAGCACACTGCTGGTGACATCGTAGAGGTCCTGGCCCGGCCGCATGATGTCCAGATCGTGTTCGGGGCGGATTTCGAACAGATTCAGCACCTGGTCAAGCATCTGGCGGTGCTGGGCAGTGACGCAGACTCGGCTTATGAACCGGTCCGGATATCGCCTCAGTTCCCGGATTACCGGTGCCATCTTGATCGCTTCGGGACGAGTGCCGAATATGGACAGGATTTTGATCATTGTAGTTTCACACTCTATCCGAATCAGAGATAATTGAGGCCCGGGACTGAAACCGCCCCTCGGCTTTCAGGCTGCAAACTATATCAGAATCATGAGGTTCTTTCCAGACATACTCGCCGCTGACAGACAAACTCAACGTTATGAGTTAGAGCAAGTCGGGAGTAAGAGCGTTGACAAGCTCTGAGCTCAAGTGTAAGTATATGAGCCGGATATTATGAACACTACGCAAAAAAAAGATCTGACAAAGCCCAAAATTGCGGTTGTGGTCCCCAAGTACGGCCTCGTTGGAGGTGGTGAGCGGTTCGTCTTCGAGGTAACGGAGCGAATGGCTCGCAACGGTAACTACGAGTTCCATGTCTTTGCCAACCGCTGGCAAGCGGCATCGGGGTCTCCGGTTATCTTCCACAAGGTGCCTTCAATCAGCTTCCCCCGCTCCCTCCGCCCATACGTTTTTCCATGGTTTGCACAACGCATGATAGATCGTGGAGATTTTGACCTCATTCACTCCCATGAACGGATATTCCATTCCGACATTGTTACACTTCATTGTACACCTCATGAGTTTTGGGTCCGCGAAGTACGGCAAAAAAGATATCCTTCACTTTCGGACCGCGGGGCAATTTTCATAGAACGGCAGATGTTAAGAAACGGAGCGACTTCCTGCTTTTTACCTGTTTCTTCAATAGCTGAAGACGCGTTCAGACGCTATTATGGCAACCTTCCGGGGAAATGGCAGATCATGCACCCGGGCGTTGACTCACAACGGTTTTCCTCGCCTGATCGTGCGGCGTGTCGCGATGAGATCAGATACGAATACGGAATAGCTGAAAACGATCTCCTGCTTATCTTTGTAGGAATGAACTTTGAGGTAAAGGGGCTTGACACTATAATCGAGGCGATTGCCAGGGCTCGATCAGCAAGGCCTGACACGAATATCCGACTCCTTGTTGTCGGCCGCGGTAATGACAGGAAATTCAGCCGCTTAGCCCAGTCGCTCGGCATTGCCGAAGCAGTGATATTCGCAGGGACCCAGACTCACGGGATTGAGCGTTACTACCGTGCGGCAGACATCTTCATAATGCTCTCAAGATTCGATACCTTCGGCATGGTTGTGCTGGAGGCAATGGCGTCAGGCATACCGGTTATTGTAAGCCCCAATGTTGGAGCAAAGGATCTTGTAAATGACAGGGGAAATGGATTCATTATCTCCGGGGCAGAAGATACCGACTCCGCATCCGACAGGATTCTGCAGCTTCTTGATCCCCACCGGCGTGTAGAGATGGGCATAGCGGCTTCGGAAAGCGCGGCATATCAAGACTGGGAGCGGTTGGTTGAGAGACTCGCAGAAATATATAAACAAAAGCTCCCAAATAAGGTGATCTGATGACTGCTCCAAAGATATCAGTAATTCTGACTGCCTGGCAACGCCCCCAGAATCTGGAGGAACAGGTTGAAAGGGTACTCAGCCAGACGGTTCCCCCCCATGAAGTTGTACTCTGGTACAACCAGCCGCCAAAGGTGATGGGACTTATTGAGCGGAAGCAAAAACTGAAATTCAGAAATGCCGACAAAGTCAAAAAAATTGTCTGCGACCACAATTTCGGCATCATCCCCCGCTTTGCGCTTGCGTCGGCAATGGAAGGGGATTACGTCTGCATATTCGACGATGACACCATGCCCGGCGAGCGATGGTTCGAGAACTGCCTTAAATACGTTGACTCTGAAAAAGTCATGTGCGGAACCATAGGGCTCCGCTTTCTCTCGGATTCAGAGCCAAAAACACAGGTTCCCCGCATGGGGTGGGATGGCTGCAACGAAAAGCTGGAGACTGTTGATCTTGTGGGGCACAGCTGGTTCTTTCGCAGGGAATGGGCACGTCACTTCTGGGATACGGAACCTGTGCTCCGTTCCTTTGGCGAGGACATCCATTTCTGTGCAATGCTGCAGCGACACGGCATACGTATAGCCTGTCCACCTCACCCTAAAGAAGACAAATCTCTCTGGGGGTCGGTCAAAGGAGAACTCGGCAAGGACAAGGTTGCCATCAGCACAAGCAGTGACCGTTCCGCAGAGTATAAAGAGGTACTTCGCTACGAAGTTGGGAATGGATGGAAACTGGTGCTGTTATGATACTTGCACTAAATGCAATGCGGCGCGATGCCTTGTCGGCATTCTTGCCGGAATGATTTTACACGGCAACTGATTACCGGTTCACAACTCAAGGAACTTTCATGAACGCTCAAACACTCCGCAACACGCTCACCGCATACATTCTGCGACTGCTGCCCAACCCCTTCGGCCGTTATCGGCGCAGGTACAGGTTCTACCAGAAGATAAAAAACTGCGACCTTGTGCTAAGCCGTAAAATCCGCCACTCCGGGGTGACGCTGCCGTTAAATCTGGGTGACTGGATTCAATACTGGATGTTCATGGAAGGAGTCTATGAAAAACCGCTGGCAGACTATCTCCGCCCACATGTAAGCGGCAGGATATTTTTCGACGTGGGTGCAAATATCGGCAGCTATACACTCTCCCTGGCACGAGCGGCTGAACGCATCTACAGCTTCGAAGCCTCCCCACGCAATGCAGCAACACTGAATAACTTCGTACAGATCGCAGGACTGCAAAACATAGATGTAATCAACAAAGGAGTATCCAACCGCTCAGGCGAACAGATTACAATCTATTCCTCACCCGATACCGGCGGTAACAATACGCAATTCCATAATTTCGGCAACGGCTGCGAAACTGTTGCTACGATTACCCTGGATCAGGCGGTTGCCGAATATCAAATCCCACGGGTTGACGTCATCAAGATGGACATTGAGGGGTCTGAGCTTGCGGCCTTCCAGGGGGCAGATGAAATTCTCAGCCGACATCGCCCCCTTCTTTTAATAGAGTTTCATGCTCTGGTTGCACAGCAGGCGGGATGGGAACTCGCTACCCTCTACAACCTGCTTACAGGTTATGGATACCGTGTCTTTGAACTGAGCGGAAAAATGCTGGCGCCTTTTGATCAGAAACGATTCTCCGAACCTGAATTCTATGCAAACCTGATATTTATCCATCCGGAGAACGGCACACTCCCAAAGGCGGGCAGATCAGCATGATCAAGATCGTTTCCGGATCCAGCCAACCTTCCGGCTCGACGCTCGCGTTAGTCAGCCTCTGCAACCAGTTCAACTCAAGGGGATTTCCGTGCATGTTGTTCGGGCCTGACAACTGGCACCTTGACAAATGTAGCTCCGGAACTCTTGACGAATTCAGACCCGAGCAGGGTGACACGGTCATTGTGAACGATTTGCGGCTCTTCTCGGTTTCGGATATCTACAATCTTGATGGTTTAGTTGAGGAATCTCGACTAAACCTGCTGTCTCGACGGGTCGTATCCCTATTCACGTCACTCTCCCCATTCAGCAGGCCTCATGAAATCAGGTTCTTTCTAACCTGTCTGGGAGACGACCCGTGTCGCGGAAACTTGTCGAGACCATCGCTTTTTCAGAAGATCCATTATCTGAGCGATGCCCATCAATACTGCGCCAATATGCAACGTCGTACTTTCGTTTGCCCGAACTTCGTCGAGAACCTCGAAATTTACACCTCAAAACCCCGCAATGTTGCCGCAGTCATCGGCAGCATACGGGAGGAAAACCGGATAGACATCTCGTTGCGCAAAGCCTTCTCCGAGGGGATGGAAACCGTAATCATATATGGTTACCTTGCTGATCCGATCTATTACTATGACAGGATCGTGCCGTTAACGGAAAAATATCCCGGACGTATAAAATTTGCCGGTTTTATGGACGACAAGCAGAAAATGTACGATTCAGTTTCAGATGTTTATTCTTCAGTCAGAAAACCATGGGGCATGGTAAGACGTGAATGCACTTTGACAGGCACCGTGTTTCATGGCCCTGACGAACAAAGTACATGCTCCTACATGACAAACAACCAGATTTTTGAAGTCTGGAAGAGCGAATTGGGAATCTAGTAAATTCCGGGTGGCACATGAAATCTTTTGTTGGTGATTTTTATAATCTGCACAACCTTCTTAAAACCGGGGAACCTTTTGCCTTCAACAGGTTTTCAGACGGAGAGCTTTACATTCTTCAGGATAAGGAATTGATACTGGATTCAGCTCAGGTCAAGGTTGGAGCAAAGGTAACAAACGGAATCTATAAAGATGAAGACCACAAAAGATTTCACCCTGAAGAGCACTCTTTTTACAGAGACAGACTTGTTGATGCATTCAGGTTCCATAAAAAGAATTACTTCAACGGCATAAGCTGCAGGTGCTGCGTAGGGGAGGAAAACTTCCAATGGCAGCTTGATTTTCATGGCCCATACGACGAGAACTTCACTTGGGCCAATCTGATGGTCAACGGGAATTACCCCCGGTTCATTCGTGAAATGTACCCGCTGTTCAACAATTATCGCACTGTCTTTGTCTGCAACGAGAAGGCAAATCTTTCTGTAATGCCCTTTGTCGTCAAGGATTTCAGGGTCGGATACAACGCGATGATAAATGATTATGGGTTGATCGAAACAATGAAGGACTGGATCAGTCGGAACGGCATTGAAGAACACTTGTTCCTTTTTTCGGCATCTTCATTCAGCAAAATTGCGATACACCAGCTTTATGAGCATTGTGACCGGAATACCTACATTGATGTGGGGACGACGCTCAACCCCTTCATGGGGATGCGTTTAGACAGAACCTACCTGAAGTCTTTCTGGCTCGGGACAAAAGGGAAAGATCTGGGCAAGATATGCATCTGGTAGAGTGGGTAGGAATATGATAATCACCAGCCTCATGGGTGGCCTGGGGAACCAGATGTTCCAGTACGCCGCAGCCCGTCACCTGTCCCTGCTTCGCGGCACGGAACTGCGCATCGACTCCTCGCGCTTTGCCCGGCTCACCGCCAACCGGGAGCATTCCTTCCAGCTGACCGGTTTCAACATATCCGCCTCTCATGCTACAGGAGACGATATAAGAAGGGTGCTGAAACCTCGCGGCCTTTTCTCCCGCATACGCCTGCTTCTGGGGGCTTCCCCCCTGAAACTCCCTTCCGACGCACTGTTCAGGGAACCGGAAGGATCCGTATTCAAACCTGACGTACTCAAACTTACGGATAACCGCTATATTATCGGCTACTTCAATTCCTACAAATATTTTGACCGGATCAGAGAGACCATCACAGCCGAATACACCCCGCGAGAGAAAATCTCGTCACAGGGGGTGGAGTTGCTGAAACTGATCGAATCCAAAGATTCTGTAAGCATCCATATAAGACGCGGAGATTATGTGAATGATCCGTCAGTCTACCAATGTATCGAGGGGATCATCACCGACCGTTTCTACCGTAACGCAATAGAGTTGATCTGTTCAAAAGTCAAGTTCCCGCATTTCTTCGTCTTTTCCAACGACATCCCTTGGGTAAGGGGGAATTTCAGAATCCCTTTCCCTACCACCCTTGTTGACTTCAATTCAGCGGAGAGGGGTTTGGAGGATTTGTGGCTGATGAGCAGGTGCAGACACAATATTACTGCAGGGGGGAGTACCTTCAGCTGGTGGGGGGCTTACCTGAATCAGAACCCGGAGAGGATTGTCGTAAGAACGGAGCAGGTCAGCAATGATTCCCTCTATGATCACCCTGACGATTATTTCCCAATGGAATGGCTGGCGGTCGATTCATGAGAATTTTCACTGCTGCCGAATTTATCAGTTATAAAATGCAGGCAATAAAAGTGAGGAACACAGCATGAAAATAGTAAGTGACTTTGCGGGGGACTATAAAGACGGTTACATTTCGTCTCTCAATATCGAAGAGTTTTCCGATGACACGGGAGAGGACGTGTTCTTCTATGGGATACAGTGCGGCATAGACAAAAGTTACCTAGAGACTCATAAAGACTACACAAGGAAAATACTGCTCGACCTGTGGAGTCCGTGCGCCTTTTTTGTTCCTCCTAACCATTTTACGATACTAGAAGGGTTTGACGAGGTCTATTCCATTTGCCCCTTCACCTGCGAATGGACCAATGCGAAACTGGGAAAGAAACTCATGAAATACTGGTGCTATCCGGTTACTCCCCGCATTCTCGAACCTCCTGGTCAAAAACCCTTACTCAAAAGGCTAGCTGATTCCGTATCCCGATGTTTCTCCGGTTCAACCCTGGAGGCGACCGATTACGATTTTAGCCAAAAACTGTACGACGTGTGCTACGTGGGTGGCATTTACAGTCCCGAGCACCAGGCGACCATAGATATCATTTCAAAATTCAACTATATTTTCATAACTCAAAGTTCAGCTCAGAAAGCCACCCACCGGTTTCTGTCAAATGCGGAGAAGATACGTTTTGTCGGCAAGAGCAGGATCGGGATCTGTTTCAACAAGCTGTACCCCATGGCAGAACATTTACGGAACATTTCAACCTACGACGATTGGCAGAGCAATGGAGCCTTCAGTCATGTATCTGAACCGGTCCCTATCGTCCCGCAGTTCAAGACCAGGGTACACGAACTTGCCATGTGCAGAACACTGATACTGTGCCATCGAGATCCGTGGAACCTGATCGAGGATTTCTACGAGCCTGGAAAAGATTTTATATATTTCGACAACGTGCATGATCTGAATAAATTAATCCCTGATATACTGGCAGATTGGGACTCTTACAAAAGTATCACTGATAATGCATACAAGAAAGTCAGTAATTATTTTACCGAAAACCTTGTGAAAATGGTTCAGGATGGGAATGAGTTCAGCAGACAAATAACCAAATAGGTGACAGTTGATTCGACGTAACATTGGAATAACACTTTGCGGGGTTATGCAATAAAGCGTGACCTGTCCATTTTACTAATAAATCCTGGAGGAAAGCGGAAATGAAAAATCCATTGCAGCGCAATAAAAGAAAGTTCCAAGCATTAGAAAACAGAATCATCTTTTTAGAAGCGGCTCTCGAAACATTTTTAAACAGCCCTGTATATGTTGAATCTGAAAACATCGGGTTCAACGGCCAAAAAATAAGGAAGATGATTTTCAATAACCTGTGCGAAATTTTCAACTTTGAAGCGATTCTGGAAACAGGGACTTTTACGGGGAACACTTCAGGTTACATGGCAAAAACAACCGGTCTCCCTGTTTATACAAGCGAATCAAACAGCATACTTGTGGCACTGGCGAGGAAAAGGCTTGCAGAGATCGGCAATGTAAATTGTAACTTGATGGATTCCAGGGAATTCCTAAAGGTTTTGGCGGCAAAAGATATCAGCAGTAAAAGAGTATTTATTTACCTTGATGCACATTGCCATGATGATCTGCCACTGAAACAGGAAATAGAAATGATCTGCCAAACATGGAAAGAATTTGTCATAATGATTGACGATTTTCAAGTTCCAGGAGACGCAGGGTATGGATACGATAGCTATGGAGACAAGAAAGTCCTGTCAACAAAGGATTTCATGCCGGTATTCACCCAAAACGGACTGGTTCCTTTTTTCCCGGCGTTGCCTTCCACCGAGGAAACTGGAGCAAAGCGGGGGAGTGTTATTCTTACAAGGAAGGGTGACTTGGATGAGCAAATCTGCAAGTGCAAATTGCTGACGAGATTTCAACAGTGAGTTAAAAATGTTTCTTGATAACATCTATTACTTCTTCAACCTTAAGCTGCTCAAGACACTGACTTACTCCTTTGTCATCACAACCTCTTCGGCTGCAAGGGACACAGGTCATTGAAGGAACAACAATTTTGTGTAATTGACCCACGGTACGCCATGCACGCCAGTCAGAGGGGCCGTGAATCGTCACGGTCGGTGTACCAAGAGCCGCAGCAATGTGCGGTGCAGCGCTGTCAACCCCGAGGTGAAGCGAACTCATGGATATTAGTGCAGCAAGCTCACCTAGGGTGGTTTTTCCGGCAAGGTTAAACGCTCGCCCTTCACGTCCCTTTACAAACTCCTCGCTCGCGAAAGCTTCTTCAGGAGAACCGATCAAAACCGAAGGGTAACGATACTCCTCCCAAAGATGATCAATGACCTCACACCACTTTTGCGAATCCCACTCCTTGTATTTCCATCTGGAAAAAGGATTGATCGTTATCCATTGTGACGCTGGAGTCAATCCTGATGACACGAGCAAATCATTAACACGTTCAATATCAGATTGTGAGAGACGAAGTCTTGGATAGGAATCCGATGTATTGATCCCGATCTCTCGCACTATACGCAAAGACTGGTCAGCACCTTGATGTGCTGATGGATCAAGATAAGGATTTAGGATTATTCTATTCAATAACAACTTATGCCAACCTTGATTTTTCTCCCCAAGACGCCCTACTCGCAATTTTGCACCAGTAATAAAGGAAAGCAACGCTCCCCGGTCCCCAATTCGAAGGTCAATCACCAGATCATAGCGTGCTCGTCGAAGATTTAACGCAAAGCTTGCATACGTCACTATTCTGTTAAACACCGATCCGCTAGGCTTTATTGACTCTACAACTCTGTAAAGATACGGATCAGAAACAAGCAGGCTTCCGAATGGCTTGCGAACCATTATGGAAAGCCGGGCTTTTGGGTAGGTTTCCTTTATAGCTCGTATAGTTGGGGTGGCAAGGACAACGTCTCCGATGTCGCCTAGCTGAATAAGAAGAATGTTACTGAACTTCTCCATCAATATCTCATTATTTTGTGAAATGGAAGAGTCCGCAGCCGTACTTCGAAACACTTGCTTTTTCCGGCGCAACATTCTGCAAAAAGCGGCCACTGTCGTCAACAAAGGTGAATTCCAGAAGATTCAGTTCGGAGAAATATTCAAGTATCTGGGCTGGAGAGTGGATACGATGGGCATTGAAGCAGACTCGCGGCTTTCCGATGGGGAGTCCGAAATAAAGATTCCCCCCAGGGGCAAGAACCCGCTGTAGTTCGTTGCATGCCTTCACTGTGCCCAATGGATCAAGAGGATCTCCATATCTTCCCAAACCTATGTGTTCCGCCACATGAAGACATGAAAGCGAGGAAACCGCACCATCACCATAGGGCATTTCCAGGATGGAACCAGCTTTCCCCACAAAATTCGGCAGGTCGGTTATTAGTGGACGAATATCTATAAAGGTAACATTGGTTATAGTTGAAAGAAATCCGACATAATCAACTTTTGACCCGACATCAACATGCTCTTTGGTGCCGCTCTCCAGAATCTTTCGGAATGCCCAGATATCCTGGTAAAAGTAGTGAGTATCAAAAGATGTTGTAGCCGTTCTTTCATCCATACAAGGGAAAAAATCCTTTTCCGATATCTTCTCTGCGCCCGGCATCTGCCTGTACTTCCTGATGTCCGAAAAAAACGACAAATATTTGGGAATATTTTTCAGCTTCAACTTGAATTTGCCCATCAATGACTCCCTATTATTTTCAGACAGTCTTGCATAAGATAAATTGTAAATTTTTCAGCGCCGGTCTTGTTAAGATGCTGCGGATCACAATAATCCACATTCGAAAGCACAGGCGGATTATTTGAGAAATAATCTATAACTTTGATGTTGTTATATTTGCCTGCTTCGGCAATCATCATTCTCGAATATTCCTTCTCATTTCTTTCAATTTCTGAATTTATAACCCTGGATCTAAAGGCGTCACTTATCGGTGGCTGGTAAATGATTATATTACATTTCGATGCACCCATCATTTTAAATGTTTCTCTGTAGATTCTCCAGCGCACACCATGTATAAATATTTTTTTATACCATGGGTGGGTGGTTGTCATAGGCTCGATGCTGTATTTAATAGGTAATTCCAAATTACCTACCACAGGGAAATATCCAAGATCTTTTACAGGGCTGTTCTTATGTAAGGATTTTGAAGTATATTCCCTTATCATTGATTTTATGCATGTAATATAAATGCTGTACACCTCTGATGGATTATTCTTGTACAATTTATATTTTTCAAAGACCGACATACTAGTGACTTCAGCTTTGGAAATATAACCATTATCAAGAGCATTGTCATTGATTTGAAAAATACTGGCGCTAATGATAATAGTAATTGGTTTATCGAGTAGATTATATTTTTCCAGAGCATAATACGTTGTTGTTATATCACCGCTTGATGTTGCAATATTTATTGCCTTTCTATTGAATCTGGAATTGATAATCTCTGGGATTACCTGTCTCTCAGCCCTGGAATCTCCTGCAATGATGATTTCAGGGGAAAAATCCTTGGTTAATACTCTGATTTTGTTTTCCATGCCACCATTAAAGACATGGTCTGAATAATTATCGACAATGTAAATCAAAACAGCCAATAGTAATACCGGTATCAATGCCAGCGAAAATTTGTATAGTAATTTAATCATAGCTCAGAACTTAAAATAAATGAATTCGCTGGTACCGGCAGTCAGCCAGATAATTGAACATATCAGAGAATAGTATAACAACCATCTGAACCATAGCGGTTTGTTAAATATTTCAACATCCCTGCATTTATAAACAATAAAAACTGCAGTCAGTATTGCAAGAGATAAATACAGTTTGTGTTTACCTTGCCCCATCATGACATTGTTGTTCATGAATTCCAGTATCCCGTTTTTGTGCACCAAGACATAATTGCTGTATAAGTTGCCAATATTTTTGACCACATACCATGCATCTTCGACACGACCAGCCCGGAAAAAAATCCACGCGAAACTCACCATGTTGAATGTAACAAAAACCTGCCACCACTTTAACCAGAAGCTTTTATGAATACCAAGCAGCTTATGGAGCTTCTTCTGATAGGGGCGGTAATAGGTTGATGCCGCCAGGAAGATGCCGTGAAGCAATCCCCAGATTACAAACCCCCAGCTTGCGCCATGCCAGATGCCGGACACCAAGAAAGTGATGACCAGCGCCAAAGCCGTTCCGGCCTGCCCCCGATCTCTCCAGCCCATCTGTAACGGTTTGAAAATATAATCCAGAATCCAGCGCGAGAATGTAATGTGCCAGCGGCGCCAGAAATCGGCGATAGAGGTGGCCAGATATGGGCTGTTGAAATTCTCCGTCAGGCTGATACCGAAAAACCGTGCCATGCCACGTGCCATGTCAGTGTAGCCGGAAAAATCGAAGTATATCTGCAATGCATAGGCATATGTCGCCACAAGCAGCGGCAGCCCCGTATAAGAGTGTACGTCGCCATAAACCTGGTTGGCATAGACTGCCATATGCGCTGCAACCACCAGCTTTTTGAAAAGCCCCCAGGTAAGCAGGAGTAATCCGGAACGGATTGCATCGTAGTCGAATTCGTAGTTTTTTTTAAATTGTGGGAGCAAATCTCCAGCACGTTCAATCGGCCCCTGCAACAACTTGGGGAAAAAGGCAAGGGAAAGTGCGTGGTACCTCAACTGCTTCTCCGGTTCCTGTATCTCCAGGTATATGTCAGCCAGATAGGATATGGCCTGGAATGTGAAATACGAGACGCCGATGGATATCAGCAGGGATGACTGTTCGAAACCGAATGAAGCAGGCACAGGCAGATACTTCATGATTACAAGGATTGCCAGACAGCTGATGGTTCCAAACCAGAAAATCATCGCACGCCGCTTTTCATCCATGGCGGAGCCGAGCCTCATTCCACTGAAATAGCTGATTCCAGTGACAAGTGCCAAGGCAATCAGCAGCTCCGGCGCCTGTAAAGAGGCGTAAAAGCCGTAACTGGCGACTAGAAGTACCAACCAGCGGAAGCGGTCTTTCGAGAAGTAAAAGAGCAGGAAGACAATCGCCAGAAAAATGAAAAATGAAAGTGAGGTAAACGTCATTTAAACTTATCCGACTAGTTTTGTCTTGATTGGATTTTACTGGCTTGCCCAAAGAATGACATAACAATCTCCACAATCATTTCAACTTCAGCAGCAGCCAGTTCGTAGTAAAAAGGTAGCCTGACCAGACAATCGGAATAACGATCGGAATTAGGCAAAGCCCTTCCGTCATGTCGATTTTTGTAATATGGGCTGCTGTGGAGAGAAAGATAATGGAATACTGCGAGAATTCTCTTCTTTTTCAGGTGGTCAATCAGGCTGCTCCTCTGCGCAAGGTCGTTACAGACAAGGTAGAACATATGCCCGTTGTTGGTTGCGTAGTCGGGAACAGATGGCAATGCAGCCAAACCTCTTGTCTCAAGCTCTTTCAACCCTTCATGATAGATGGACCAGATCGCTTTCCGTCTGGACTGAATTTCATCCAGATGTTCAAGTTGGGCATACAGAAACGCTGCTATGGTGTCTGCAGGCAAAAAAGACGAACCTATATCCACCCAACCGTACTTGTCCACCTCCCCCCGGAAGAATGCCGAGCGGTTGGTACCCTTTTCCCTGATTATTTCGGAACGGGCCACAAATCTGGGATCGTTTGCAACGAACATCCCACCTTCACCGGAGATGACATTTTTTGTCTCATGAAAAGAAAAGGTTGCCATATGGCCAAGTGACCCGAGCGGCTTCCCCTTGTAATATGAATCAACCGCTTGCGCAGCATCTTCAACAACATATAGGCCATTTCTATCTGCCAGATCAAGAATCCCATCCATGTCGCACGCCATACCAGCATAATGGACTGGAACAATAACCTTTGTCTTTGGTGTTATCAAAGCCTCTATAGCTGAAACATCAATGTTAGGCGTTGATGATTCGCTGTCGGCAAATACAATTTTGGCTCCCCTCAAAACGAATGCATTGACTGTGGATACAAATGTATAGCTGGGAGCGATAACCTCGTCACCGGGTTCAATATTACAGAGTATTGCAGCCATTTCCAGGGCATCGGTACAGGATGTTGTCAGCAATGTTTTTCTGAACCCGTAACGACTTTCAAAAAACTGATGGCATTTTTTCGTGAACAGACCATCACCGGAGATCTTGCCGGTAGCAACCGCTTCCCTGATGTACTCTGTTTCCTTGCCGGTAAAATATGGCTTGTTGAACGGTATTTTCATCTCAGTTCTGCCTCTCCCCTTAGCTCTTCCATCACCCTGACCAGTGTTCTTGACCGGTCAAGGTAGGTATGCTCCCGCATGACACGCCTGTGAGCATTCACCATTATCCGCTTGCGCTCGTCCTCATGGTCAAGATAGTAGAGAATCTTTCTCTTGCACTCATCCAGATCATGGTAAGTTGCAACTTCGCTCCCGATATCAAAACTGTCCTTTAAATGCACCCGCTCCTCGGAAAGCAAAAATCCGCCACACGCCGGAACTCCAAAGCTCCGCTCGGTCATCCCCCAGCTCATAACTCCTGAGGAATCGGCAGCCGCTATGCAGCTGAGATTTATCCTGGAGTTCTGGATGATATCAATCTGGTCTGCATGGGTCCTCAAAGATGTATTGCTGAAGCTGTCGACAAAATGATAACTGATCCCTTGCTCCCGGAGAAACTTCTCCAGCCCCTTGAGAAACTCCACCCGCTCTCTGTGTTCAGGAAAACGGTCCGCGCTCAGATTGCCGATAAATGAAACATCGTAAAGGTAGTCCTTTTTTTCCTTGAGCTCCTCAATGGTTCGACCGTTCAGATTATAATGTTTGATCCATGCGGCATTGGGAAGATACAGAACCTTTGTACCCCTTATCCATGAAGTGCTCTGCAAGGAGTGGGTCGCATACACCGTAAAGAGCCTGAGTGCCAGCAGAGGTGGAAGGCGGAACCTGTTCAGCGTCTTCATGTTCCAGGGGGAATCGAGGTTCCAAGTGACAACCGGGATCCCCATCTTTTTAAGTTTCCAGATCAGCGGGACTGACTGACGCTTCCTGTTGAATATGGTCGGAAACTCGATAATAAGGGCATCAAAACCTTCGTCGGCGAAGCGGCGGCTGTCCCAGACATCCTCGACAATCTCATGTCCAAGCTCCCTCAACCCTTCAATCAGTCTGAGCATCGGGCCACGGTAATTAACTGCAAATTTCATATGCTCCTCATACCGGGACGACGGACCTGTGCATACTACTATTCCGCCTTCCCCCGCCCCTGCTCAGACATAAGTCGCTGTCGCTCCATGAGCTTTGTATACTTGGCAAAGACCGAAACGGCATTCGATACCGAAACCACATAACCGGAAAAACCGTCAAGCACCCCCCCCTGCAGCAGGTAGGTGCGAAGGAATGTGTAAAGGGGTCTGACCGTCACGTCCTGGAATGAGGCCCTTCGGCCCTCGGAAAGAAGTCTCTCAGCTCCAAGATCGGTATATACGTTCATTTTTGAAAGCATATCTGCAAATCCATCAAAGGAATAGTGGAGCAGGTGGTTTGCACACTCTCCAACCGGGCCATCTACCAGCACTCGCTCATGGACCGGCTCATCGGAAAATCTTCCCCTGCGTCGGTCAAACAGGCGGATGGTCCTGTCAGGGTACCATCCGCAATGACGGATTTCGGATTTACCCACAAAAGTCCTGCGAGGTACCGAGTAACCGGCAGGTATCGTATCTTTGAAAGCTAAACTTTTTATCTCTGCTGCAAGTTCAGGAGTCACACGTTCGTCGCAGTCGATGCTGAAAATCAGGTCGTGCGATGCCAATTCCACTGCAGCCTGTTTCTGAGGACCGAATCCCTGCCAGGGTAGTTCATGGACACACTCTGTTAAGCTACGGGCAATGGCAACGGTGTTGTCCGTGCTTCCGGAATCGACTACTACGATTTCGTCGGCCCAGGCAATGCTGGCAAGGCAACCGGCAATCTTTCGCTCCTCATTTTTGGCAATCACTATACATGAAATCTTGGCACTCATTTCAGTTGCTCCGCAGAGTGCCTGGATGCAATCGACCCCGACAACCCCCAGCCCGCAGGGCAGCCCAGAAGATGCCAGACAATCAGGGTTGTGTTGACACGAAGCCTGCTGCGTGCATTGAGGCTCATTGGTGCAGTCAGCAGTTGCCCCAGGACGGAAAAGAAGAGTTTGCCCATGAGGCCGGTTGCCAGCAGCACACGGGTGGTCATGGAATGGTGTTTGCGAAAATAGATGTACCGAGACCGCCAGTACTCGACCCGCGCCGCAATATTCACCTTCTTCGCCGTCTGACCCTGAAGGTGGTAGATACGCGACTCAGGGTGGAACATCACTCGCCAGCCGCTCTTTTCCATTGCATGGCACCAGTCGGTTTCCTCAAAGAAAAAGAAGAAGTCCTCATCCAGCATTCCAACCTGGTCAATAGCCTTCTTTGAAACAACCATACAGGCACCGATGATTGTTTCAACCTCGACAGGGTGCTCGAACCTCACTTCCTTGCCGGGATACCGTTTCGGAAACATCCTCCGCAGCAGCGACTTGCTGAGCAACTCCGTGGCAAGGGTCGGGTAGTTGGCAATGGAGTTCTGCAGAGAACCGTCGCTATTAAGCAGCTGTCCGCCACAGATGGCAACGTCCTGGTTGCTGTCCATGAATGAGCTGATAGTGGTGATTGCCGATGGTGTAAGAACTGCATCGGTATTAAGCAGCACTAAGTGTTTGCCGGACGCCTGGCGAATCGCCTGATTATTTGCCCTGGCAAATCCCAAATTACGGTCGTTCTCTATACAGCGAACCTCGGGAAATACCTGCCGCACTCCCTCCAGGCTCCTGTCGCTGCTCCCGTTATCCACCACAAATATCTCAAATGATGCAGGAGAAACCGACAAATATATCGAACTGATACAGTCAAGGAGAAGCTCTCTGGTATCTCTATTGACTATGACAAAGGAAATATCCATCTGTTATTTTGCCCTTGAATTTCCCGTGCTAAAACAACTATCTTTCGACGCAGTTCTTTCAATCTCTAAATTGCATATCGTAAAGTCGCTTGTACAGACCATCCAGTGCAAGCAATTCGGAATGTGTTCCTCTCTCCTTTATCTCACCGTTCTCGATGGCAACAATACAGTCTGCACGGAATATTGTGGAGAGGCGGTGGGCAATGACAAAGGTGGTGCGGTTTGCCATCAGGTTTTCAAGCGCCAGCTGGACCATCTGCTCGCTTTCCGTATCAAGGGCGCTCGTTGCCTCGTCGAGAATCAGTATCGGGGCATCCTTGAGCAGCGCCCTTGCGATGCATATCCGCTGCCGCTG
>JAYSLX010000140.1:0-5276 GCA_043725245.1 Geobacteraceae bacterium
CCTCCTTTTCCAGTTCAAGCAGCTTTTCCTGAAACGCGTGCAACGGCGGTTGACCGGCAACCAGAAGAGCTCGCGAGTAGCATTCCAGCAGTTCCTGAAAGGCGGACTGGTCCATAGAGTGGGGCGGGCAGCTCCACCGTTTGCCGTACTGGGAGCAGCCATAGGCACACTTTGCCCGAACCCACGCCTCGCTTCGGATGCTGGCCGGGTCGAATTCAACGGCGGCAAAGAAGCCGTGGGAGAGGGCATGGCTCTTAAGCCCATAGAGTGATGAGGGGGCATGATATGGGATGTTGCGAGTGGCGACCATGGCCAGGGAGCGGGAGGGGAGCTCGACGTTCACGTGGTATCTGAAACCGGCGCTGTGCAGCATGGCAGAGGTTTCGTCGGTGGTGTAACTACGGCCGTTCAAGGTGTTGACCAGCATGTGCAGGTCGTATAGTGCGCCGAAGCTGTTGGCGTCCCGGTAGAAATCGTGAACAATCAGCATCCCGTCCTCCGCCAGCAGCTCACCGGCCTGCCGCAGCAGGGCAGTGTTTTCGTCCGGACCGTAGCAGTGGCAGATGTTTGAGAAGAGCAGAACCTCGGCAGTAGTGCGATAGCTGGCGACAAGCCCGGCCAATTCCTGTTTGTCCAAAATGTTGCAGGGATACAGGCTCAGGTTTTCCGGAACGGATTGAGCAGCAACCCTGGCACAGACGTCCGGCAGGTCGCAGGCAACTCCGTGCCACTGCGGATATCGCGTCAGAAACTCACGCAGATAGGCACAGTCCCCGGCACCGATGTCAATGATGGTGCCGCTATCAGGCAGCAGAGTGAGTGCATCCCACAGTTCCCTTGAGCGAACTTGCGCCGCCTCGGTCATGGCCTGCTGGAATAGTAGCAGCCGCTCCCGGTATTCATCCGGCGCCTGCTCCCGGATCAGCGCCCCCTGCCCCTCATGTAGCACCACCCCTAGATTGCGCCAGTTGTCCATCAAAAGCGGTTCGAACGCCAGTACATGGCGCTGGCTGGTGGCGCTCGACCGGCTGAGATACGTCCTGGAGAAGCGTGACAAAGAGAGACGCCCATCGCACTTTTCCAGCAGGCCGACATTCACCAGTAGATCGATGAAACGCCGACCCTCCTCGGGTCTCATGGCAGTAGCTTCCAGCAGTTTCTCGCTACTGCAATCCCCATCTTCCAACACGTCGATGATACTAGAACGGACCGCCTCGCTGATCACGTAGAACATGCGGTAAGCGCTGGTCAGCTCGCAAAAGGTTTGATATGAATTGTCGGAGGGAAGGATCGGCATGGCTGTCCTGTCAGATTTTGTCCCCTCGTAGATCACGCGCAAACAATTTGCCCGCTCCGCGGGAGGCGCAGAAGTCGCCGCACATGGTGCAGGTGGCTTCGTCTTCCGGGGTTCGGCTGGCGCGGATCGCCTTGGCATCGTCCGGGTAGAGAGCCAGATCGAACTGTTTTTGCCAGTCCAAATCACGGCGGGCCTTGGACATCGCCTTGTCCCGCTCCCTTCCCCTCTCCGGGTATTTGTTCATGTCGCCGATGTACGCGGCAATTTTGGCGGCCTTGACCCCTAGGCGGACATCCTCTTCGTTGGGGAGTGCCAGGTGTTCGGCTGGAGTTATGTAGCAGATCAGGTCAGCACCATGGCTGCTTGACTGGGCCGCACCGATGGCGGCGGTGATATGGTCGAAGCCGGGGGCCACGTCGGTAGCGATCGGTCCGAGCATGTAGTAAGGAGCACCTCCGCTCATCCGCTTCTGCAGCTGGATGTTCCCTGCCACCTCGTCCAACGGTACATGCCCGGGACCTTCAACGAGCATCTGGCACCCCATCTCCCTGCCTATCTCGGACAGTTCACAGTTGATGAGCAACTCCTGGATCTGCGCCCGGTCAGAACTGTCATGGATGGCGCCAGCCCGAAGACCATTGCCCAGCGACAGGACCGTGTCGTACTTTTTCAATATACCCACCACCCGGTCAAATTGCTCATAGAGCGGGTTCTCTCTACCATTTGCCAGCATCCAGGCCACCATGCTGACGCCCCCCTTGGAAACCAGGCCGCCGTAGCGGTACCCCTGTTTGCGTAACCGCTCGATGGTGTAGAGATTTATGCCGCAATGGACCGCCATGAATGCCATGCCGTCTGCGCACTGCTGCTCGATCAGGTCGAAGAGCAATTCCTCATCTAGTTTGTTGGGGTCGCCATATTTGCGGGCCGCTTCGCAAAACGCCTGGTAGAGGGGAACGTTCCCCACCGGTAGGTCAACAGCGGCAATGACTTCACGGCGAACCCGGTCCAGGTCGCCGCCGACCGAGAGCTCCATCAGGGTGTCGGCCCCCGATTCCTGAGCGGCCAGCGCTTTCCGCACTTCTGCAGCATAGTCAACAATATCGCTGGAAGTGCCGATTGAGGCGTTGACCTTGGTACGCAGCCCCTTGCCGATGCCTGAGATTTTGGCCGGCTTGCGGACATGGTTCCAAGGGATGACAATCTTTCCTTCAGCTACCATCTGACGGATATACTCCGGGGCAAGCTGTTCGTCCAAAGCAACGGTCTGCATCTGTGTGGTGATGATGCCCTGACGGGCCTGTTCAATCTGAGTTGCCATGTCGAGTGTCCTTTGTCCGTTAAAAATAAAAAGCCCCTACCTGGAATGGCAAAGGCTCGAATTCGATAAAACTGCAGTCGTAATCCGGCTTCGGCCCCTCGTTCCACGGAGGTTCCAAAAGCAACAGACTGGCAGGTCTTCTGGCTTCAGGGTCGTCTTACTCGCTACGCCTTCCCAGGTTGCCCCAGTGGCATCATGCAGCTTTCATCGCCTGTTACAGTTGCGGGTCAGCGAGGGGATTCCACCCTCTTCCCTATTCTCCGCACGGAAAGTGCGGCACCAGCTGTTTCACAATTTTGATCAATTTCTAGCAATAATATCGGAATTTGTTGATGGTTTATTGACTATTTGAAAACATCTCAAAACAGTTTAAAGCTGACAACTATCTAATATTGCATAGCTGCCCTCATCAACAAATAATTATGGATATAACAAAAAACAGGGGGTCATCCAAACGATAACCCCCTGTTTTTACTTGGTGCCCGGGACCGGGGTCGAACCGGTACAGCCTTACGACCGAGGGATTTTAAGTCCCTTGCGTCTACCAATTCCGCCACCCGGGCCTTCAATCCATCCATGCCAGCACTGTTGCAGCGCATCCGGCAATAGAGAATTATTCGGCGTCAACTCTCTCGCGCAATTCCTTACCGGTTTTAAAGAACGGTACTCTCTTGGCGGGGATACTTACAACCTCGCCACTCTTTGGATTGCGTGCTTCGCGGGCACCCCGCTCTCGCACCGTGAAGCTTCCGAAGCCCCTGATCTCCACCTTTTCACCACAGCGAAGAGCATCTCCCATTGAATCGAAAATAAGATTAACGATTGCCTCAGACTCCTTGCGGGTAAGGGAACCATTTTCTTCTGCAAGTTTATCTATCAGTTCACTCTTAGTCATTCCTCACCTCTGGTAACGGATCATTTTCATGAAATTCAGTAGCCACATCAGGCGGTCAGTCTATTGAATTGTCCCCATTCTTGCTAAGTCCACCCCGGAGCAGGTCGCCGAGATTTGAAGTAGCCTCCTTCTGGGAACCCATATAGTCCTCAAGCTCTGCCTTTTCTATGGCCGTCTGTAAGGATTTGATCGACAGGCCGATCTTACGGTCATTAACATCCACGTTCAGAACGACCGCCTCAAGCTGGTCACCTACCTCGGCAAAGCCTTTGGGGGTCGGAAGCTTTTCCTGTGAGAGTTCGGACACATGGACCAGCCCTTCGATCCCATCCTCAATCTCCAGGAATATCCCGAAATCAGTAACCGAAGAGACCTTACCAGTTACCCGGGTGCCTGGCCGGTATTTACGCGGGATCTCGCTCCATGGGTCAGGTGTTAGCTGCTTGACCCCAAGGGAGAGTCGCTCCCCCTCAACGTCGATGTTAAGAACCACAGCCTGGAGTGTCTGCCCCTTTCCATAGATCTCACCAGGGTGCTTGATCCTCTTGGTCCAGGAGATGTCCGAAACATGCACGAGACCGTCAATGCCGTCCTCGATGCCAATAAACATGCCGAAGTCGGTAATATTTTTGATCTGTCCCTCAATCTTTGTACCAACCGGGTATCTTTCGCCGATTACTGTCCAGGGGTTTATCTGGGTCTGTTTGTAACCGAGAGAAATCCGGCGGTTGGTCGGATCAACACCAAGCACAACAGTATCAACCTGCTCATCAACGGTCAGGATCTCGGAGGGGTGACGAACACGACGAGTCCACGACATCTCGGAAACATGAATCAGTCCCTCTACTCCGTCCTGAAGGGCCACGAACGCTCCATACTCGGTCAGGCTTACTACCCTCCCCTGTACGTGTGTGCCGATGACATACTTGTCAGCCACACCTTGCCAAGGATCAGGCATGGTCTGCTTTAGCCCAAGGGAGATCTTCCCCTTGGTCCCGTCATACTTGAGGATCTTGACATTCAGCTTATCTCCGACCTTCACAGCTTCGGACGGGTGATTGAGACGCCCCCACGACATGTCAGTGACATGAAGCAGCCCGTCAAGCCCGCCAAGATCCACGAATGCACCGTAGTCGGTTATGTTTTTTACGATCCCTTCCAGAACCTGGCCTTCAGCAAGGTTCCCCAGCGTCTGCTCCTTGAGCTTGTCGCGATCCTCTTCTAAGAGTACCCGGCGGGAGAGAACGACATTCCCGCGCTTCCGGTTCATCTTTATGACCTTGAACATGGCGGTCTGGCCGATGTAGCGGTCCAGATTACCGCTGGGGCGAAGATCGACCTGGGAAGCCGGAAGAAAGGCCTGCACGCCGATATCAACCGTAAGTCCACCTTTTACCTTGCCGACGATCTTGCCTTCGATGATACCGCCCTCGCCGCCTGCCTCGTTAATCTTTTCCCAGGCGAGATTGCTCTCTGCCTTCCTTTTGGAAAGGACTATGTAGCCACGCTCGTTTTCCTCGCGCTCGAATAGAACTCGGACGTCATCGCCAACCTTGATGGTCAACTCACCGTTCTCATCCATGAACTCGCTGGCCTGGATGCACCCCTCAGACTTGTATCCAACATCAACCAGTACGATATCCTGGTTAACCTGAACTACAACCCCTTTTACGATCTCGCCCACCTGCAGCTGCTTTATGCTGTCGTTGAACAGATCGGCGAACTCGCCGTGCGCACCCTGCTCGTGTTCATCATCCACATCG
>JAYSLX010000141.1:0-31626 GCA_043725245.1 Geobacteraceae bacterium
ATCGAAACGGTATCTGTTGACTGATCAGGATGGCCAGTAGAATCAACTTACGGGTTAAGTTGATTCGGTCAGAATCTCAAGGCCGACAGACTCCTAGCACTCATAGAATAATTCAATTTTTTAATTCATGTTCTTCTGAAAAGTGGATCTACGCCGCCGCACTGAAGCGGATGATCCGGCCGGATTTATCAAATCCGGCACATTACGTGCTATACTGGCAAGCAGACGGAACCACTCAAAAATTGTCAACCTTGATCATCTCCAAACTCTTTGAGGAATCGAATGTCCCCTGAAGGACGCAAAATACGATTGCCCGGTAGTCTCCGATTCAGGCTGTTCGCTGCATTCTCTCTCTTTACCTTTCTCATCTCCGTGGCATTTACAAGTTTATGGATAGTTCAAAATATCCGTTTATCCAGGACTAGCTCCACCGAAAAGGCTGAGCTCCTTGCAAGACATCTCTCAACCCAGATCCGTCTTCCGCTTTATGCGGGAGATAAGGGCACCGTTTCAACCCATGCAGCCGAAATCGCACGACAGAAGGGGGTACACAGAGTCTGCGTATATGATCCGTCAGGTCTTCTGGTGTCTGAAGTCTCTCTTTCAGGAGAGTCTGTTAAAGGCGACAGCATAAATGCCGAAGCCGATGTCTCTTCCGGTGAATTCGGGCCATCGGTCGATCAGGTTATGGGTGGGGTTTCCGGAGAAACCTTGAGTATCGGCAAAGTCAGGGTGGAGATGAACAACTCAGAACTCAATAATCAGATTTTCTCTCTGATTGTAACCTCCGCTTTTACCGGATTCATATTCTGGGTGTTTTTTATCTGCATCGCATATCTGATAGTCAGATTGGCGACAAAATCTCTCGAACCGCTTGTAAACGGCCTCAAGGCGATACATGCCGGTGATTACTCCGCAAAAATTGCCTGTATCGGCGATGATGAACTTTCCATTGCAGCATCGACAATAAACGAACTTGCTCAAACCCTTCTCTTGCGTGAAGCAGAGAACGCAAGGCTTCAACAGGAACTTATAGACTCAATGAAAAGCGAGGTGCGGGATGAGCGGAGAAGTATTATGGCGAAGCTCATTCAGACTAACCGGATGACCTCGCTGGGGCTTCTCGTATCTGGCGCTGCACATGAGATCAATACGCCTAACGGCGCCATGAGGCTTGCAGGCCAGAAGTTCGGCCGGGTGTGGAATGACGCGGTGCCGATACTTGAAAGGGTTGCGGCCGACGAGGGTGATTTCGTGCTGGGCGGGATCAATTATAAACATGCGCGGATCGAGGTGGCAAACTCGCTGGAGTTGATCAGCCGTTGCACCGGACGGATCGACCAGGTGCTGAAAGACCTGAGGGATTACAGTCTTGGGGCACAGAGCCGGGTGCTTGAAACAATAGAAATAAACAGGGTTGTCAGCGATGCGCTGTCTATAATAACCGCACACCGGCAGATGGAGAATATTTTAGTAGACCGACAACTACCCGAGGATATCCCGCTGGTAATGGGGAACAGATTCCAACTTAAACAGGTAATGACCAACCTGCTGCTCAACGCCATACAGGCTATTCCCGAGGGGGGTAGCGGCTCTATTGCCATTATTACCCAAATTGACGATAAAAACCGGGAGGTTACAGTTACGGTCAGCGATAATGGAGAAGGAATCCCCGATGATATCAAGGGCAAACTGATGGAGCCGTTCTTCTCGACCCGCATTGAAAAGGGAGGAAGCGGTCTTGGTCTCTACATATCGAACTACATCATCAATGAGCATAACGGTTCGCTCTCATTCGAATCAACCGCCGGCAAAGGTACCGTCTTTACTGTCAGGCTGCCTGCAGTACTTTAGATCTCCTCAAGCTTCTTCCGTAACGTCTGGCGGGTAATGCCGAGCAGATCCGCGGCAACCCCCTTCCTCCCGTTGCTCTGTTTGAGAGCTTCAAGAATCATTATCTGTTCGATCTGATCCAGGCTCGGAAATGCGGGAAAAAGAAGATGCATGCTGAACTGCCTGCTTTCGTAATCCCCTTTCATGCTCCCGACAACCACTTGGTTTGCTTTCAGGTCAGGGAAGTCCTCGTGAGTCAGAAGGCCGCTCCTGTTTACTACAACTGCATTGCTTACGCTGTTTACAAGCTCCCTCACGTTCCCTGGGAAGTCATAGTTGCAGAGCATGTACCGTAATTCTGCTGATATCCTTTGGGCTGGTTTCCCCATTTCTGTTGCTGCAAGTTCGGCAAAATGCGTTACAAGCGGGAGAATATCCTCCTTCCGATCGCGGAGAGGGGGTATATGCAGGCGGTGGTAACAGAGACGATGATAGAGGTCCTCCCTGAATGTACCCTCGGCAATAAGCTTTGTGAAATCCCTGTTCGAAGCTGCAACTATACGAGCATCGCTTCTCTGTATGAGATCCGACCCTAGCCTGTAGTATTCGTTCTCCTGCAACAGCCGGAGGAGCTTGACCTGAGATTGGTGCCCCAGATCTCCAATCTCGTCGAGGAACAGCGTCCCGCCCTGTGCCTGCGCAATCAGCCCTTCACGCGATTCGGACGCGCCGGTGTAGGCACCTCTTTTGTGTCCGAAAAGGGTGTCATCAAACATGGCAGAATCAAGACCCGCCACATTGATAGGTACAAATTTCCCTGTCAGCCCACTACACCTGTGTACTGCCGACGCAATCAGCTCTTTCCCCACACCTGTCTCCCCGGTGATGAAGACCGGATAGCGGGAGGGAGCGATGGTTTCGATCAGCTTGAAAATAGACTGCATCTTTTCACTGCGGGAGATGATGCCTAGGAAGTTTTCAGGTTTCTCAAGAGGGTTTCCCAGCAGGTATTCCCTTAGCTGGCGGTTCTGGCTCGAGAGCTCCGAGATCTTCAGCACATTGGTCAGGCAGGTGGTAAGGCGGTTCGAATCAAGCGGCTTGGTGACGTAATCGAATGCGCCTTGCTTCATGCAGCGCACTGCAGTGGCAACATCGCTGACCCCGGTAATTACCACCACCGGCAACCACGGGTATAAGGTATTGATTACCGGTAGAAGGTCCGAACCGGTAACAACTGGCATTACCCAGTCCATGAACAGAACCGAGTATGATCCTTTTTCAAGCTCTCCCAGGAGTTTCGTGCTGTCGGTAAGCGTCACAACTCTGCAGAGACCGCTTGTCTCGGCAACAGAGCGTATTTCACCAAGAAAGTCACTTTCATCATCAACAAAAAGAGCAACAGGCAACTGAGCATTTGCATAACTGACTGGCATATCTGTTATTTCCCCGGGCACCGGCTATTGCAACAGTTGTGGCATTACTGCTTCAGGCATCTGCAGTTGCTATCGCAGCCTCTCGCTCCCGGTCCTTGCTATGGTCACGTGCGATAAGCATGTAGATGGAGGGAACGACGAAAAGGGTGAAGAGGGTGCCGACGAACATCCCTCCGACCAGAACCAGACCGATGGAATTACGCGCAGCAGCCCCGGCGCCGGTAACAAGAGTCAGCGGAAAGTGACCGGCGATGGTTGCTGCGCTGGTCATCAGTATCGGCCGGAGGCGGGTCATTGATGCCTGACGCACTGCCTCCAATTTTGAGAAGCCCTGTAACTGGAGCTTGTTGGAAAACTCGACGATAAGGATGCCGTTCTTGGCGACCAGCCCGACCAGGGTCACCAGGCCTACCTGCGAATAGATATTCATGGTGGTGGTCCACCCTTTGGTCCAGAAGGGGACATTCGGGTCCGGCATCTTCATGAAGGTGAAGAGCAGGGCACCGAACATGGCCAGAGGCACTGAACCTGCCAGGATGACGAATGGATCGCGGAAGCTGTTGAACTGTGCCGCCAGCACTAAAAAGATCAGAATAACCGCCAGGCTGAAGGCTGGCAGGAACTTGTTCCCTTCGGTACGGAGCTGACGAGATTCACCGGTATAATCGAGCACGTACCCCTTGGGCAGGATTTTGCCTGCCTCGTCCTCCAGATATCGCAGCGCCTCATCAAGCGGCCGAATAGCCACGCCGCTGATCTTTACCGCGTTCAACTGCTGGAAGCGGTTAAGCGAGCGGGGGACAACGGTTTCACGCAGGGTGGCGATGGTGCTGAGGGGGATCAGCTTACCGCCCGGACCGGTGACATAGACGTTCTGCAACTGGTCCGGGTTGAGGCGGCCGACACGCTGGATCTGTGGAATAACCTTGTAACTCCGGCCGGAGATGTCGAACCGGTTGACAAAATTCCCCCCAATCATCCCTCCCAGATCGCTGCCAATCTGCCCAAGATTCAGCCCAAGATCTGCGACCTTGTCACGGTCAATGATGAACTCGGTCTGCGGCTGGTCGATCTTGACGTCGATCAGCGGTGGGAAGGCAAACATGCCGCTTTTCATTGCCTTCAGCTGCAACTGGCGGGCAAAATCGAGTATCTGTGCTGTATCAGCTGTTGACGCCAGGATAAACTCAACAGGGAACTGCCCACCTCCGGGAAGTGCCGGAGGGGTGACAGGAAAAACCTGGATGCCTGGTATCCCCTGCAGCTTTTTCTGCACCTCCGGCATGATCTGGAAGATGTTGCGTTTTCGTTCACTCCACGGCTTGGTGACCATGCCGCTGAAGCCGGAGTTGGGAAAGGTTATTTGAAAGGTGAAATCGGTCTCCGGAACGCTCAGGAAAGCCTGGTTGACCGCTGCGGCGTAGCGGCTGTTCTGGTCGAGAGTCGAGTTGGCCGAGGCGTCAATAATACCGAAGATGACCCCCTGATCCTCGCTCGGGGCAAGCTCCTTTGCTGACATGTTGAACAGAGGTATGGTCAGCAGAGAGATTACTATCCAGACGGTGTATACTGCCGGGCGGGCGTTGAGAGTTGTGTCAAGCCATGATCCGTAGGTGTTTTGCAGACGCTTGAAGTCGCGCGAAATGCGACCTGCCAGGCCATGCTCCTCTATGCCCGGTTTAAGCAGTGTGGCTGACATAAGGGGAGAGAGGGTCAGTGCCACGATGCCGGAGATGGTGACCGTACCGGCCAGAGTAAAGGCGAACTCGCGAAACAACGCACCTGTCAACCCTCCCTGCAGGCCGATGGGGAGGTAGACCGCTGCCAGGGTGATCGTCATGGCGATGATCGGTCCGACCAGTTCTCGGGCGCCTATCAGTGCAGCTTCCAATGGCGATTTGCCTTCACCCAGATGGCGCTCCACATTCTCAACAACAACTATGGCATCGTCTACCACCAGACCGACTGAGAGGACAATGGCCAGCAGGGTGAGCAGGTTCACCGTAAAACCGAAGGCCTGCATCAGGAAGACGCCCCCGATCAGCGAGATCGGAATGGCCACTACCGGGATGAAGACCGAGCGGAATGAACCCAGGAAAAGGAATATGACGATGATGACGATAATCAACGTGTCACCGAGCGTATTCAAGACCTCATGGATGGCGTTGGTGATGTAGTTGGTACCGTCGTAGGCGATGCGGGCTTGAAGGCCGCTGGGGAGATCTCGCTGGATTGCAGCCATCTCAGTGCTCACCCGCTTGATCACGTCCAGGGAGTTGGCGTTGGGAAGGGGCCATATCCCCATAAAAACCGCTGTCTGTCCGGAGAAACGAACCTCGGCGTCGTAGTCTTCAGCCCCCAGCACGACATCTGCAATGTCCCCCAGTCGTACGATGGCTCCATTCTGATCGCGCAGAGCCAGTTGCCTGAACTCATCGACCGTGCTGAGATTGGTGTTGGCTGTCAGATTGACCTGAATGAATGAGCCTTTGCTTCGGCCCAGTGCCGCCAGGAAATTGTTGGCGGCCAGCGCCTGGCGCACCTGCGCCGGGCTGATGTTCAGGGCGCCCATCCGTTCAGGCTTGAGCCAGATCCTCATGGCAAAGGTCCGGGCACCCAGGACATCGGCCCGTTGGACCCCCTGGATTGCCGACAGTCGGGGCTGAACAATCCGCACCAGGTATTCGGTGATCTCGTTCTGCTTGAGCATGTCGGAGGTGAAGCTCAAGTAGGCCGAGGCGAACTGGCTGTCGGCAGACTCTATATTGATGATCGGCACCTCGGCCTCGGGTGGCAGGTCCCGCCGGACCTGGTCGACCTTGGAGCTGATTTCGGCAAGAGCTCGGGTGGCGTCGAAGTTGAGCTTGAGCCGCACCTTGATGGTGGAGAGGCCGAGAGCGCTCTGTGACTCCATATAATCGATGCCGTCGGCAGCTGCAATGGCACGCTCCAGCGGCGTGGTGACGAAACCGCGCACCAGATCGGCGCTGGCTCCGACATAAGAGGTGGTAACGGTCACCGCTGCGTTCTCGCTGCGAGGGTACTGACGGACGTTGAGAGTGCGGATCGCCTGCAGACCCGCTATGATGATAATCAAGTTGATTACCAGTGCAAGCACGGGACGACGGATGAAGAGATCGGTGATTTTCATCGAATGGCCATAGGTCAGTTATTCTCAGGTTTGGGCGCCTGCTGGAAGGCAGGGGCAAGCTTGTTGTCGATCACCACTGACTGGCCGTTACGCAGCTTGAAGACGCCGGTGCTGACGATCGTTTCACCATCCTTGAGCCCGCTGCCGGCCGCGACGAAATCGCCGCGCTTTTCGCCAAGGCGTACGAACTGCTGACGCAGCACCTTACCGCCTTTGGCCTCCTCTACAACGAAAACAGAGTCGCCGTAAGGGGCATAGAGCACAGCCGTAGCAGGAATTGCAAGGACCTTCCGCTGGGCGGGCAACCCAACCGACACGTTTACGAACATTCCTGGACGCAGTTTTGCGCTCCGATTGGCCAGCAGAGCCTGCAGCTTTATGTTGCGGGTTTCAGCATCCACCTGCGGGTTTATGGCGGTAATTCGCCCTTCGACCGTCTCACCAGGGGTGGCATCTCCTGTTACACGGACCCTCAGCCCGGTGCGGATCTGGCTGAGCTGCTGCTGGGGAACCGTAAAATCTACGTAGATCGGGTCAAGCGAATGCAGGGTGACGATCGGGTCCCCCTCGCGCAGTATCTGTCCGAGGTTCGCAAGACGGATGCCAAGGTGGCCGCTAAAGGGGGCGCGGATCGTCTTCTTGGCGATTGTGGCCCGTATGTTGTCGGCTAGTGCCTGGGCCTGTTCCGAGTTGGCTGCAGAAGTGTCGTGATCGGACTGAGAGATTATCCCTTCTGCAAACAACCGGTCGGCACGCTTCAAGTTGGTACGGGAGAGGTTAACCTGGGACAGTGCGCCGGGGAGCTGTGCCTCTTCAGAGGTGGTGTCCTGGCGCAGCAAGAGGTCGCCCTTTTTTACCGGGGTGCCCGGCTCAAAGGCTATCTTCACGACCTTGCCCGCCAACTCGGCGGCCACGGTGACCCCCTGAACCGAGTTCAGCGAGCCGACTGACGTCAGGGCGGTTTCCCACGTTTCGGATCTGATCTGGGCTGTGGTTACGGTCTCTGGGGGAGGGACGAACTTCTTCCCACTGTCAATCATAGCGCCGATCTGCAGGGCTTTTACGGCAGCGAGAACTGCAATGATTATTACCAGGCCGAGTATGGCGAATATGATCCGTTTCTTCATGGTATGAACAGCTCCATTGTCGTGCAGATGAAAATATCTTCCGTTTATAACATTCAGAGCAATCCATGCAACCCAATTTATTAATCGTCATTTAAATCATCCTGATAAACATCATCTCACAATCAACGGCATCGGGTATCAGTTGCGTGACAATTCGACAGTTAAGCTGCATAATTCTGGATAGAGGATATCTATAGATAAGGGGGAGGGTCTGATGAGATACCCGTTATTGCTGTCTGCATTTCTCCTGGCAATGCTGTTCTCTGTTGTATCTGAGCGTTTAGCTTTGTCAGGTATCGGTAAAACACAAAAACAGATCATCACACCGACGGTGAAGCTGGAAAAGGCCACCTTTGCAGGTGGTTGCTTCTGGTGCATGGAGCACCCGTTTGATGAACTGCCGGGTGTGGATTCAGTCACATCCGGCTATACCGGGGGGCAGAAGAAGAATCCTACCTATGAAGAGGTCTCAGCCGGCAGTACCGGCCATGCCGAGTCGGTGCAGGTGGTCTACGATCCTGCGAAGATCGGCTATGAAAAACTCCTGTCGGTATACTGGCGAAATGTTGACCCGACCGTGAAGGACCGCCAGTTCTGCGACACAGGGAACCAGTACCGCAGTGCCATTTTCTATCATTCCGAAGAGCAGCGACGCTTGGCGATACAATCGAAAGAGGCCCTTGAAAAGAACAAACCATTCAGGGAGAAGATCGTAACCGAGATAACGCCTGCTTCTGTTTTTTACCCCGCCGAGGAGCACCATCAGCATTACTACCGTAAGAATCCGATCAGGTATAACTACTACCGGAGCAGCTGCGGACGTGACCGCAGACTCAAAGAGCTGTGGGGCAAGCCGGCAGTTGAGTCAAACAACGGAAAGGTGCGACTCTATTCCGTTTCTGCGAAAGGATACATCATGAGTGACAAAGTCAATAAAACAAAGGAAGAATGGCGTAAACTCCTCACCCCTGAACAGTATCACGTCACCCGTGAAAAAGGGACGGAACGGGCCTACACGGGAGCGACCTGGAACAACCACGAGAAGGGGGTCTACCAGTGTATCTGCTGCGGCAATGACCTTTTCAGCTCGGATCACAAGTATGAGTCGGGTACCGGCTGGCCCAGTTTCACACAGCCAGTCGCCGCAGGAAACGTTGCCACAAAGCCTGATAACAGCCTCTTCACACACCGCACAGAGGTGCTCTGCAGTCGATGTGACGCACACCTGGGGCATCTGTTCGAGGACGGCCCCAAACTGGGTGGTCTTCGCTACTGCATGAACTCAGCGGCGATGAAATTCGTCAAGTGAGGCTCATGCAATGTCACCACCGGTAACCATACTCCCTGAAACAGAGGAAAACCGTGAGCTGGCTTCCAATGTCCACCCCAACGGCTGGGTCAATCCGACGCCGAGCGGACGGTACAATCTGGTAGTCATCGGTGCCGGTACTGCCGGATTGGTCTGTGCTGCAGGGGCTGCAGCTCTCGGGGCGAAAGTAGCACTCATCGAGCGCCACCTCATGGGTGGCGATTGCCTTAACGTCGGCTGTGTACCTTCCAAGGGGATAATCCGTGCCGGCCGGGCAATGTTCGACGCCCAAAACGCCGGCGAATTCGGCGTGAAGGGTTGCAATGGGCTGACCTTTGATTTTGGGGCTGCCATGGAACGGATGCGGAGGCTGCGGAATACCATCAGCCGCCACGATTCAGCTCTGCGGTTTCGCGACGAACTTGGGGTTGATCTCTTTTTTGGCAATGGCTCCTTTGTGGGGTCAGATTGCATCATGGTGGACGACAGGAGACTCTCTTTCCATCGAGCTGCGATCTGTACTGGAGCCAGGGCTGCCGCACCGGCTATTCCGGGTCTTGCCGAGACCGGGTACCTGACCAACGAGACGGTTTTCTCCCTTACCGAACTTCCGAAACGGCTTGTCGTTATCGGCGCCGGACCAATCGGTTGCGAGCTCGCCCAGACCTTTGCAAGATTCGGCAGCAAGGTTACGCTGATCGAGCTTGAGCTGCATATCCTGGGGAGAGAGGACCGCGATGCAGCGAAGATCCTGACTAATGCCTTTATCAGCGATGGAATCCATCTGCAGCTTGGTGTGAAGATAACCGGAGTAGAGCTCCGAGGCAAGGAGCGGGTAGTTATTCTCGACAGGGAGGGTCAGCAGACAGAGGTGACGGCTGACGAGATACTTGTCGGTGTCGGTCGTGCCCCGAACGTTGAAGGGCTCAATCTGGAACAGGGAGGGATTGCCTATGACAGGTCAGGCGTAAGGGTTACGGAAACATTACAAACCACCAACCCCAGGGTTTATGCTGCAGGCGACATCTGCTTCCCCTACAAATTTACCCACACTGCCGATGCCCTGGCAAGAACACTGATTGCCAATGCGCTGTTCATGGGTCGTGGCAAAACATCCGGGCTCACCATCCCCTGGTGCACCTACACCGATCCGGAGATCGCACACGTAGGAATGTACGAACGGGATGCGAAGGAGAAGGGGATTGAGGTGGAAACGCTGACCGTACCATTGAACGATGTGGACCGCGCCTTACTGGACGGTGAAACCAGCGGCTTTGCACGGGTTCATCTGAGGAAAGGGACGGATAAGATTCTTGGTGCCACGGTTGTGGCCCGCCATGCCGGCGAGATGATCAACGAGCTGTCGCTGGCTATTACGAATGGCTTGGGCCTTGCAGCCATCGGCAAGACGATACACCCCTACCCGACACAGGCGGAAGCGGTCAGGAAACTTGCTGACGTCTACAACCGCCGACGGCTGACACCTTCCATCAAGAGGGTCTTGTCTTCCTGGCTTCGCTGGCAGCGGGGTGGGGCATGAACTGGAAAAAGGCCGTTATTCTCCTGGTCGTTGCCATTGGCATCGGACTCTTCATTTATCTCAGACTCTGGCGTTTTCTCTCCCTGGCAGCTCTGAAAAGTCACCACCAGGGTTTTCTCGACTTCTATTCCGCCCATCCAGTGGCCATGATAGCCGGTTTTATGGTGGCCTATGTTGTCCAGACAGCGCTGTCACTCCCCGGCGCAGCACTCTTCTCCCTGGCAGCAGGGGCTATCTTCGGCGCCGGCATGGGTACGGTCTATGCCAATATTGCCGCCACCATCGGTGCTACCCTGGCGTTCCTGGTCACCCGATACCTGCTTCATGATGCTGTGCAGCGACGATTTGGGACACAGCTTAAAAATCTCAACCGTGAGCTGGAGGCACGGGGTCTCAACTATCTCCTCTTCCTGCGATTGGTACCAATATTCCCTTTTTTCCTGATCAATCTGGGGGCCGGGTTGACCCGCCTACCTCTCCGCACCTTCATTATCGGCACCATGGTCGGCATCATCCCGGGGGGCTTCGTCTACTGCAACGCCGGGGCAAGCCTGTCAACCATAAACAGCCTCGACGAGGCTGCATCACCGCGGGTCCTCGGCTCTTTTGCCCTGCTTGGACTGTTTGCCCTTGTACCGGCTCTTTATGATAAATTCAAGAAAAGGAGTTAACATGGAAACCTACTACGATCCTGCTGACCTGAGCAAATTCGGCGACATCGGCAAGGATGCACCAGAGCTGGCCAGGAAATTTTTCGACTACTATGGCGCAGTTTTTTCCGAGGGGGCACTCACCGGGCGCGAGAAGGCCCTCATTGCACTGGCCGTTGCCCACACGGTTCAGTGCCCGTACTGCATCGATGCCTATACACGTTCCTCACTGGAGAAAGGGTCAAACCTTGAAGAGATGACCGAAGCAATCCATGTAGTCAACGCGATACGTGGAGGTGCCTCGCTGGTTCATGGAGTCCAGATGCGTAAGGTTGCTGAAAAACTTTCAATGTAAATTAAAGAGGATACGCATGACATTTAATGAAGCACTTGAGATAAATGGCATCAATCTGAGTCGGGGAACCACCAGCACTCTTCAGGTCAATGTCGGGCTTTCCTGTGACCTGGCTTGCCGCCATTGCCATCAGGAAGCAGGGCTTTCGCGAACTGAGCAGATGAATGCTGAGACCGTTGACGATGTAATTGCCTGTGCAAAACGAATACGTTTTGCCGCTGTCGATATTACCGGAGGAGCGCCGGAACTGATGCAGTGTCTCCCTCGGCTGATTGCCGATCTTAAGCCGTTGACTGACAGACTCATTATTCGGACCAACCTGGTGGTACTAACCAGGCCTGAGATGGAGCATCTGCCGGAGCTTTACCGAAAGCATCGGGTCTCCGTCGTCGCTTCACTCCCTTCGACCAATGAACGCCAGACAGATGCCCAAAGAGGGCAGGGAACGTGGAATAAGAGCATTGCAATGCTCAAGCTTCTGAATGAGCTCGGTTACGGGAAAGAGGGTTCAGGGCTGACTCTCGATCTGGTTTCAAATCCGGTTGGGGCCTTTCTTGCACCAAATCAGGTTGAAGCGGAACGTAAATACCGACAAGACCTGCTGCGGAAGTTCGATATCACCTTTAACAATCTTCTTGTCCTGACCAATGTCCCTTTGGGCCGATTTCGCTCCTGGCTCCAGCAGTCAGGAAACCTTAACTCCTATATAGAGGAACTGAAGAGGAGTTTCAATCCGAACACGGTGTCAGGGCTGATGTGCCGTACATTCATTTCCGTTGACTGGAACGGATTTCTTTACGACTGCGACTTCAATCTGACGTCAGGGAAGCCACATGGGGGGAGAAAGATCCATATAACGGAATTGCGTGAGTTGCCAAAGCCAGGCACATTGATACCAGTAGGGGATTATTGTTTTGCATGCACCGCCGGAGCCGGCTTTTCATGCGAAGGGAGCATCTCTGCATAGGGTTAAACATTATTTCATGCAAAAATCATTTCCATAGATTATTCTTCGTCGTTCTTCACCCGTATAAAATGTATATTGCTCTCTAACGGCGTCCTTGCCAACAACCGCCCATTCCTTCTCACGGTAGAAGGCGATAAGCCTGTTTGAAGCAATCAAGCTATCGAGGACATATTCATCAACCACTGCATCCTGAAAATTTGTCCTTATAATACGGATCATTAGTGCCCCCTCTCTTGGTTAATTTGGTTCATCCTGTTCGCGACTGGCTGCATTCTGCGTTACAATTTGACTCGTCTTTTCCGCGAATCGGATTCAGGTTAACACTAACCGAGCCGTCTTCCTGCGCAAATCGCTGCGATTTTTCCTGCAGCGATTTGCGCAGGGTTGTTCGCCTGACCGCAGGTGAGTAGCGTTAATCGTCATGGACTGACCTGTCATGCTACGCTTATCAGTCAGCATATTTACTCTCCCCGACTCACGCATGGCGGTTGGGGATCGGGTCCGGCTGAATTGTCATTAAGCAGCCATGAGCAGTAATAACTGTAGCCATATGTGAACCTGTGCGGGCAATTCGTGTGGCCTGAAAGGCATTCATAGAGATTCCCGGATACCCTTTTTATCTGTTTATCAAATATGTTCGACTCAGATAATCTCCTGCTCTCCGCCTGTAGTAGATGGGGTGCTGTGCCATGCGAAAATGGGTTTTTACATGGATTGATATACCTTTGCATAGAGGCCTCCCCTGCCATAGGTTATTAAACTGCAACGGTGTACCGTTACCGAGTTTATTATAAATAATCACTAATATGAATCCATGGGGCGTTTCGCAGATGCTGATGCGAAAATCCCCGGATTACCGATTGAGCTCTACCAGAATCAACTCTCCCGTCTTCGGTGGGATCATGGTGAGGGCTGTTTAAGTAACGGCATGGCTTGCAGCCCCTCCACGGTGGCCAGACGCACGCCAGCGGTCTCCATCTCCTTGATTGCCCTCGCCGAGTCCCCGGGGAGGAGATCTACCCCGGCCACGGCATCGGTTAACACTGTAACGGCAAACCCCTTCCGCAAAGCATCATGGGTAGTCCTGAGAACACAATAGTCCGTAGCCAAACCACAGATATAGAGCCTCTGCACCCCCAGCTTACTCAATACTGCATCCAGAGACTTCCCGTCATCGGTGAACCCTTCGAAGGCTGAATAACCTGCCAGCTCTGGGTCAATTCCCTTGGAAACTACTATCGTCTCTGCGGGTAGGGCGAGTGCAGAATGAAAGGCCGCCCCTCTGGTTCCATGAACACAATGCACTGGCCACGCTCCGCCAAAATTCTTGAAATGCCTGGTTTCCTGAGGGTGCCAGTCACGGCTTGCCACCACAGGCAACCCGACTGATGCAAAAAGCTGCGCTGCCTGGTTTATAGGCTCTATCACCATGTCTCCGTCGGGAATCTGGAGTGCGCCACCAGGGCAGAAATCGTTCTGCACATCCACGATGAGCAATGCCGCTTTTTCTGCCATGGTTCATACTCCTTTGCGCACCTGCTCAATCAGCCTGTTCCTCAACTCGTTCAGCTGCCCGGATAGGGAGACCTTGTAGCGGTGGGGATTAATGAACCGCCGGCATCCCTGCGGCAGCCTGGACAACTCCCGCTCACTCCGTTCAGCCATCGCGTGAAGCGTTTCGGGAGCTTCCATCCGAAAGCCGTTCTCCATCACTACCCGGCGCAACTCATGAAAAGTCACGTTCGTTGGAATCATGGTGTGCTGCAGCGGATTTCCGGGATCGTAGACCGTATCGCCACCGCACAGCTCATCCTCCTCCAGGCAGATCACGTCCTGAAGCATGCAGTCATCCGGCCCGAACACCCTCAAAACACGTTTCTTTCCGGGCAGGGTGGCCTTGGCAATGTCGCTGGTAACCTTCAATTTTGGCAGACCAGCAACTGCCACGAGCTTATAGACCCCCCCCAGCGCCCCGCCTCCTGGCCCGCCGCAGGTCGCCAGTTTTGTACCGACACCATAGATGTCAACCTTTCCACCTTCGTCCCTTATCGAGTCAATCACGTACTCGTCCAGTTCATTGGATGCCACGATCTTCACGGCGGGAAAACCAGCCTCGTCAAGCATGCGGCGGGCCTCGCGGGAGAGAAAGGCGAGATCTCCGGAATCCAGCCGGACACCGCAGAGTTCATGCCCCTTCGCCCGCAGTTCATGAGCAACTGTAATGGCATTCTTTACGCCGTTCTTCAGAGTGTTATAGGTATCAACCAAAAGGATGGTGCTGTCGGGAAAGGCATCCGCATAGGCTCGGAAGGCGGTCAGCTCATCGGGGAAGGCCTGCACCCAGCTATGGGCGTGAGTCCCGCGTACCGGCAACCCATATATTTTCCCTGCCTGTACATTACTTGTACTGCACACACCTCCCACGCAGGCTGCCCGGGCGCAGGAGAGACCGCCGTCGGGTCCGTGTGCCCGGCGCAGCCCGAAATCGATGACCGTTGCCCCGGCAGCGGCATGATTGATCCGGGCTGCCTTGGTGGCTACCAGGGTCTGGAAGTTAATGATATTGAGCAGCGCCGTCTCCACAAACTGTGCCTCGGCCAGGAATCCCTCCAGCGTAAGAAGCGGCTCGTTGGCAAAAACAACCGATCCCTCCGGCGGCGCAGTCACCGTGCAACGGAAATGAAACTCCCGGAGAAACTCTATGAAACGAGGGCTGAATATTCCGAGCCCCTGCAGGTACGCCAGATCACTCGGCTGAAAACTCAATCCTTCCAGATAGTCCAAAGCCGGTTCCAGTCCGGCAAAAACTGCGTAGCTCCCCTCAAAAGGGTTTGTCCGGAAAAACAGATCAAAGACTGCCGGCTTTTCAGCCATCCCTTTCTCAAGGTAGCCGGCGAGCATGGTCAGTTCGTACAGATCAGTCAGCAGTGGCGGATAGCGCATGAGGCCTCCCCAAGTGAACTAAATGAGATATCATATGGTGTGAGACAGGAGGTTGATTCATGCGACTCTTTATTGCCATAGAGTTTCCCGTTGATCTCAAAAGAGCGCTCGGCAGCCTGCGATTTGATATTCCCGGTGCCCGCTGGGTGCCGACGGAGCAGATTCACTTGACCCTGGCTTTTCTAGGCGAGGTGAAAGAGACAACCGTAGTGCAACTGACCGACCATCTCTCGCGCATCCGGGTTCCTGCATTCGAGATTTGCTTTACCGGAACCGGCTGTTTTCCCGGCCGTCGACGGCCGCGGGTGTTGTGGATCGGGCTGGAGCCTGAACCGAGCCTGAAACTTCTCGCGGCCAAGGTACGTGCAGCCGTGCTCGCCTGTGGCATCCCCCAGGAAGAGCGACCATTTTCACCACATATCACCCTGGCTCGGCTCAAGCTTCCTGCATCCCCGGAGGCTGACACTTTTTTCGACCCGCACCCCCGAAGGGTCCTCCCGCCTTTTTGGGTGCGGAAGTTCACCCTTTTCCAGAGTCTCTTGACATCACAGGGCGCTGTTCATACCCCAATCAAAAGTTTCCCGATCTGTTTTCATACAACTAAGGCAGACTCCTAAACATCTAGCACCAGAGTCGCTTTCCAGACGTTGTCACAGAACTTGACCTGCAAACAATGCAGTGTGACCGCCTTGACATCCACGAGCAGGCGATGCCGTGCGGCATCAATCTGCTCACCCCTGACAATCGCTTCCAGGTGACAGATCCCGCCAGGAGAGATCACGCCAATGGACGGGTCCATGGCCGCAACGCCACCGATGGGGAAGCCATAGCCCCAGTGGCCATCCGGCATGCAATAGGAGTAGTTGAGGATGCCGGGCAGGCACGCCACGTTGGCTGCCTGGTCGAATAATCCGGCCTCCATGCCACCCAGCAGCGATTCCGTGGCGATAATGCGGACCGGAACCCGCATGCCATCCTTGTAGGTGATGGGGATTTCCCATACGGTGGGAGATACTCTACGCAGTTGGGGAGGCATTGGCATGGCGTGGTCCCTACATGGCACGGAAAGTTCTATCATTGCCCCAGCAGGGCACAAGAGGTCTGCTATCTACCTGCAACCTTTATCCCGTTGCAACATAAAGTGACTGCTTACAGTGACTGCTTATTAGTATGGAGATACCAGCGGTCCAACACGATATGGCGCGCAAACCAGCTACTGGAGAGGAGTCTGGCGCCGAGAAGACGCAAGAGCCTGGAGGAAAGCGGCGAAGAAGGTATTCCCCTGCTTCCGCTGCGAAAACGGGTTGCCAGCCTTGCCGCATAGGGCTCCAGGCTGGCACGCCGATAATCGCCATTGGCTGCTAAAATGGTATCCGCGGCCAGAAGAGCTGACTCGATCGCGGGCAGGATACCTTCACCACTTTGCGGCCGGGCAAGACCTGCAGCGTCGCCGATCAGCAACGCTCCATCACTTACGCAGGTGCGCCCAGAGTGCCACTCATACAAAAGATAGGCATGCCCCTGGAACCTGCCGGCAAAGCCTGTCGCCAGATCCCCCCGTTGCTCGAGAAACGTGCAAAAGTCCCGAGTATGGCGGCCGAGATGCTTCCGGTCCATCCGTCCCAGGCCGATATTCAGAAACCGTCCTTTCCGGAAAAGCCAGCCGTAGCCTTTCATGTCCCGACAGAAATAGAGCGCCGGCGTATCGCCAGGGGTTCGACAGAGGCCCTCCTGGTGGGGGCTCATAACAAACTCTGCAGCTTGTGCAACAATAACATCCTCACTGCCGATTTTTGCGCCTAAGAGGCGTGCCACCGGGCAAAAATGGCCACCCGCGCCAACCAGGAGCCGGGCTTTGATGCGCCCGTTCACCAGCCACCAAGCATCCTGCCGTTCCAGTGCTGACACCGGCTCACCCAGCGACAGTCGCACGGCACTCCGCTGCAGAAGATAGTGATCAAATTCGCTGCGCCGGATGCCGTAGCTGACGGGTTCGCCATACCTTGTAACAACCTCATGCCCATCCATGAGGCCGGTCCGGAAGGAGCTGATCTGCTGAAGCACCCGACCCCTGCTATATTCCTGTTGATCAATTGCCAACGTTGCCAGCACCGCCGGAGTTATCCAGCCGGCACAAGGCTTGTCCCGCGGAAACGTGGCCTTGTCCAGAAGCAAGACATCGAGCCCGGCCTGTCGCAGTCTCCCGGCACAGGTCGATCCTGCAGGCCCGCCTCCGATGATAAGAACATCGCAGGTATCCATCAGGATCCACCCGTGGAGGCAGTGAGATGGGAGCGGGTGAGGGGGACGAGGTTGTTGGAAAGTCGCGAGAAGGTTACCTGGAACAGTTGCAGTGCACCGAGGTTGAAATTCGCGATGCAACCGGACAGGTAGAGCCGCCAGGCCCGGACAAAGGGTTCATCAAACATTTTCCGAACCTGATCCAAGTTATGTTCAAAACGCTTGAGCCACTGCTCGCATGTTTTCGCATAGTGCAACCGAAGGTTTTCCACATCGAGGACGGTGAACTCCCATGGTTCGAAGAGCGTCATCATTTCTCGCAGCGTCGGGGGGTAGCTGCCGGGGAAAATCCGCTTCAGGAACCAGGGGCTCATCGGTTTTGCAGAGTTTTGCCCTATGGTGTGGATCAGACCAAATCCATGCTGGGCCAAGGAACGGTTTATCACTGCCCCAAGCTCCCGGTAATGATCAGGCCCCACATGCTCCAGCATTCCCACTGAAACGAACGCATCATATCTCCCCGTAATATTCCGGTAATCGTCCTCTATGTACTCGATCTGCCCCTCCAGGCCTTCAGTCTTCGCGCGGTGGCGAGCGTAGGTGATCTGCTCGCTGGAGATGTTGAACGCTTTTACTTTGACCCCGTAATGCCTGGCCATGTACCGTGCCAGCGCCCCCCAGCCGCAGCCGGCTTCCACAACGGTCTGGCCCGCCTGCAGGCGAAGCTTGCGGCAGACCAGGTCCATCTTGGCAATCTGGGCCTCTTCCAGTGATGCGGTCAGTTCCGGAAAATAGGCGCAGGTATACAGCATTTCCGCGTCAAGCCAGAGCTGGTAAAAGTCATTACCTATATCGTAGTGGTGATGAATATTCTGCCGCGACCCCGAGAGGGAGTTCAGATTCGGTTGGTTGCGGCGGTACGCGGCAGGATCGGGATTACCACGAGATTTTTGCTTGTAGGCGATGGCCTGATAGACGGTTTCCATGAACGGCACCAGCCCCCCTTCGATCTCGATCCGACCTGAACAGTAATCATCGCCAAAGTAGAGGAGGGGATTGGTCAACAGACGCAACAGGGTAAACCTGTCGCGGATCACCATGCTAACAGCGGGAGTGGAATTGGGTGTTACTATTTCTTTCCCATCCCACAAAACCAAGCGTAATAAAGGCTCACCAATTGTTTGCAGAAATTTACGCGCGGACCATACATCGACACCATAAACCCTCCCACCGGTCTTAGTCGAACCGTTGCTGCAGGGAAGCGGTATGGCGAATGAGTTCGCCTTTGGGGGGGGCATAGCATTCTCCCTGGGAAACTGCCGCCAGTGCTCTCACCAGCCTCAATGGCAGATAGAAGTATCGTCGTATCCCAACCACAAGTGCCTGAAGCAGTTGCCTTCTACAACGCCGTGGGAAATAGTTTCCCCTCGAGGGCCTGCAACGGTGAACATGCAGTAATTTTAATATGTCTCAATAAAAAAATGAATCCATGGGGCATTTTGCATGTGATGTTACGAAATTTCCCGGATAACTGTTGGAGGGTTTAGTTTCAGATGGGGCGGATTACTTTGTGAGGGGGGACAACCCATGCCGAACGGCGAATTTGGTCAGTTCAGCTATGCTGAAGAGCTTGAGTTTCTGCATGATGGATTGACGCTGGTTTTCCACGGTCTTATTGCTGATGCCGAGAAGGTATGCGATCTCTTTGATGCTTTTACCATCGGCAACCAGTTGGAGAATCTCCCGTTCGCGGGGCATGAGTTTCTGATAGACAAGGGTCATCTCTTCGGGGATGCATTGCAGAAACTCCTTTACCAGCAGGGTTGTAACCTTACGGGGCAGGTAGGTCTCGCCTCTGGCGACGGTATTGATCGCATCCGAAAGTTCAGCAAAAGCGGTATCTTTCAGAAGATATCCAGTTGCTCCGGCTTTCAGTACTTCCACCACGAAAAACCGGTCACTTTCCATCGAAAGTGCCAGAACTTTTGTGCCGGGATGTTTTTTAGTTATCTCTCGGGTGGCATCGATGCCGTTCATGATCGGCATGGTCAGGTCCATAATCACCAGATCCGGTTTGAGTTCATCGGCGAGACGAACAGCCTCGGCACCATCGCCAGCCTCACCCAGCACTATCGCCGAATCACTTTTTTCGATCAGCGCACGTAATCCTTCTCGGAAGATGATATGGTCATCGACGATAAGGATTGTTGTGTTCATTCTTGCCCCCTTTGATTGTCAGTTATCAGCAAACGGCACCATCAATGTTACCGATGTTCCAATCCCGGGTGCTGATTTAATGGCAAACCTGCCGCCCATCTGCTCGATCCTTTGTTGCACATTGTAAAGACCATAGCCACCATTGATGACATGTTTCAAGTGCGCATCAGGATGTTTGAAGCCGACACCATTGTCGACAACATGTACGTGAAGGTTGTGGCTGTCAACTTTAACAGAGAGCTGTGCTTTATCGCTCTTGGCATGTTTTACCACGTTCAGCAGAAGTTCACGCACTGCCTGATACAGTGAATAACGCATCTCGGCAGACAGAATCATGGGCTCACAGTCGTTGGTAAAATCAATCTTGAGAGCGTAATCGTTACTGATGGACGAACAGAGCCACTCCAGGGCAGTCTCAATTCCAGAGGTGTCCAGAATGGGTGGGCGCATCCTGAAAGTGAGCGACCGAATATCATGGATTGAGGTTTCAAGGAGAGAAGAGGCTTCCCCAGCAAAGGTATGAACGGAATCTGATGAAATCTCATGTGTCAAAGCATCCAGTTTCATCTTTGCCAGGAGAAGAGACTGGCCTACCTGGTCGTGCAGTTCGCCTGCAATACGCTCCCGTTCCCGCTCTTCTGCCCATACCAGTTGAAAAGAAACTTTTTTCATTTGTTCATTAGCCTGCTCAAGAGCCGCGGTCCTCTCTGCCACTCGCACCTCCAGTTCGTCGTGTGCTTGTTTAAGAGCCGCTTCCGCTCTTTTTTGTTCGGTTACGTCTCTAGCGGCGGCAAAAACACCTTTCACTTCCCCCTGTTCATCCCTGTAGATACTGGCGTTGTACAAAACATAGGTGACACGCCCGGAAACGTGCCTGATGGCGAGTGGATAGTCATGAACAAAACCATCTGAATAAACGCGAAGGTAGACCTCGCGGGCTTTTTCCGTGTCGGTAAAATAAGAAGAGAAATCGGTGGCGATCAGCTGTTCTCTCGGTAATCCTGTAATCCTCACAGAAGCTTCGTTAACGTCGGTTATCTTCCCTTCGGCACTTATGGTTACCATCGGATAAAGGCTTGCCTCTAAGAGAGTGCGGGTATAGATGGAAACTGACCGTAGTTTCTCCTCAGCTCGCTTGCGCTCAATCATGTCCCGGGCAAGGTTTGCAAATTGCTGTAAGGTTTCAATATCCTGATTCGTGTAATCAGTGCACTTGTTTCCGACACCCAACACCCCGACTATCAGGCTATTGCGATATATCGGCACAACAAGTTCACGTAAAACCGTGGGATGCCCGGCCGGAACCCCCTTACGGTGGGGCAGCAACTCATAATTATTGTGGATAACAGGCTTTTTTTCACGGATACAGTCACACCACACGCCGGCGCTTTCAACCGGATACTGGTGCCCTTTGCCTTCTGCCGTGCAGATAGTTGACAGTGTCCGGCTCGACCATGATTGCAGAGTCAAGGTCATCTGGTCGTCATTAAGGAAATGATAGAATCCAATCTGGCTATCGGTCAAGTCCTCGGCCTCATCCAGAATCTTTGTCAGCAGTTCGTCCTGAGAATGGTGGAACATATATTCGTTTATTCTCAAGCGGGCCTGTAGAGTCATCTCTGCCCGTTTACGCTCAGTGATATCGAATCCAACGGCCTGGTATTCTAACAAAACACCGTCAACATAAATTCCGCGCTGCGTCCAACGCTGCCAGCGTACCTCGCCGTCAGCGTTTATTATGCGGTGAGTGAAAGCTGCAACCGGGTTATCAGGATTGATTCCCGCCTGGCACTTGAGAATCATCGACAGATCCGATTCGGGAATATTCGGGGAAAAATTCTTGTTAATGAGCTCGGTCTGACTTCTGCCATAATACCGGGCATACGCCCCGTTGACAAAAGAGAGTCTGCCGTCAGGCAGAAAGCGGCAGATCAGCTCGTTCTGGTCCTCAATGATAGACAGGTAACGCGCTTCGCTGACCCGCAAAGCCTCTTCCGAACTCTTCCGGTTGCTGATGTCGCTCAATACGACGCGTAAAACGAGGTGTCCAGTCTCCTTACTCTGCCCTGGGGATGTATCCATCCGCGCCCAAAACTGAACGCCGTTCGTTTGTATCATCCGAAACTCGCAGGTCTTTGGTTTGCTTGTCTTTACAAGTTGTTTGCAGTGCAGGTAGAAAATGTCCTGATCATCGGGAAGGATGAAGCGGGAAAGTTGCTGCTTGATCAGTGTAGTGCGTTCCGCCCCCAGCATGTTGACGGCAGTGAGATTGGCATTCAGGATCAGCCCCTTTTCGTTGAGGGTAAGATAGCCGACCGGCGCCAGATCATACAGGTCGAAGTAGCGTGCCCGCGAAACTTCCAGTTCATGCTGTGTGCGGCGCAATTCCTTGTTCTGCATCTCAAGTGCAACCTGTTTCACTCTCAGTTCGTGGAGGAGTAGCTTCAAGAGTTCAGGGGAAAGTGGTTCCTGTTCTGAGTCTTCTTCTCCCCTGACGATCTCCTCAGCATGCTGGCGAAGGCTGTCAGCTTTGGTTTTACGGATTATTCCCCCCATTTGCCTGCCACCTTTCGACGAAACCTGTTGAAACCTTTGGTTTATGCTCCAGCTGTTAATGTAATATTGCTAATAAATATAACCTATCTCGAGGTATGAGCAAGTGCAATTTTTACTTTCCAGCAGCTCCTATGTATAGAGATCGTACATTCTCTGACGGTCGTACAGATCAGGGCGCTTCTAAATAATACCTATAATATCAGATAATTAATGGCAGTTATGGGATGGCAAATATTGTGTTAGGTATTTGTAACAGTTGACAACTATGTTCCGATAGAGTCTCTTACAAAAGGCTTGAGAAGTTACGAGAAATGCCGTGTCGCCGAGGAGTTTTTTAATAAAAAGCATTTCAAAATGTTCAGACAGTTTCTCTTCATTACAACATGGCGTTTTCGAGAATCAGGTCAAAAGGTAACGATGAGACCAGGTTGCAAAATATACCTGATCCTGTATAGTACCATCAGTCATTGTCCGTTTTAGTCACTTTAAAATCTGGGTCACCATTAAATCTGGATTAAATATATCCTTACTGTTTGCAGGAGGTAGTTGTCATTGAATGAATACAGTCAGACAAAACAAAAGATACTCGTCACCGGCGTTGCCGGTTTCATAGGCTTTCACCTGACCCAGAGGCTTCTTGCCGAAGGTCACGAGGTAGTGGGACTCGATAACATCAATGATTATTACGATGTAAACCTCAAGCTCAATCGACTCAAGTTAATTGAAGGTAACCCAGGTTTCAGGCTTCTTAAGGTCGACCTTTCTGAGAGGGAGACAATATCCAGGCTTTTCGGAGATGAGGGTTTTGACTCTGTTGTAAACCTGGCCGCCCAGGCAGGGGTCCGCTACTCCTTGACTAACCCTTATGCATACATAGACAGTAACATTCAGGGGTTCATGAATATCCTGGAGGGGTGCCGTCACAATGGGGTCAAGCATCTGGTGTATGCTTCGTCAAGTTCAGTATACGGCGCGAATACCCTGATGCCTTTCTCGGTGCATCACAATGTCGACCATCCGATTTCCCTTTACGCGGCAACCAAGAAGGCTAACGAATTGATGGCACATACCTATTCCGGGCTCTACGGTCTTCCAACCACAGGATTAAGATTTTTTACCGTTTATGGGCCATGGGGTAGACCGGACATGGCACTTTTCCTTTTCACCAAGGCGATTATGGAGGGGAGACCGATTGACGTTTTCAATAACGGAAGGATGCAACGTGATTTTACCTTTATCGATGACATAGTTGAAGGGGTCTTCCGGGTGACGTTCAATATCCCGAGTGCTAACCCGGCGTGGGACAGAGACCGACCTGATCCCGGAACCAGTTTCGCCCCCTATCGCATTTACAACATAGGCAATAACAGCCCGGTGGAGCTTCTTCATTTCATAGAGATCCTCGAAGAGTGCCTGGGAAGAAAAGCAGAGAAGAACTTTCTGCCTATTCAGCCAGGCGATGTACCTGCAACATATGCTGATGTGGACGACCTGCTGCGGGATGTGGGGTTCAAGCCGGCAACTCCTATCAAGGAAGGGATTAGCCGTTTCGTTGCGTGGTACAAAAGTTATTACGTCTGCTGAATTTATTCCAGACTCCAGTTGCCAATGAGGATATGCTTCTAACAATTTTTTCCTGGTCAGCTTGTGCCCTTATACTGGGAGCCTCCGCACTAACCCTGAGCAGGAGGGAGCAGGGGGCCGCCACGTATCTACTGGTGGCAGCTCTCATCGCCGGTGCCCTGCTTGAGGGGGCCGAGACGCTTGCACTTGCCTCATCAAACGACTACCTCTTCTGGAAGCGGTGTGCAGTTTCCCTGGAGGGAGCGTTACCCGTCTTGTTTTTCCTCTTCAGCGTGTTCTATGCCCGGCACTATTCATGGAGCACTGCTACAATTGTCACTCGGCTGCTTCTAGCACTCATGCTGCTTCTCATCTTGTCCCCAATATTTCTGCCTCCAGCAAAGCTATTTTATGCACCTGATTTGCTATCTGAGCGTATGATCTTTCTCACTAGCGCGGGTTTTGTCTTCTATATTGCAGTTTTTGTCTACCTGGTAGCAGCACTTTTCAATCTTGAGTCTACCTATCGTTCTGCGCTCCGTCCAGACCAGTGGCAGATCAAATTTACCATTCTCGGAGTGGGGAGCCTTCTTGGTTTATTCATCTTTTACTACAGTCAGGGGCTTCTCTATCGTTCCATAAACATGAACCTCGCTCCCCTTCGTACACTTGCACTGTACGTGGCAGGAGGGCTTCTTATCTATTCTCTCTTGCACAGGAATCGGCTGATACGTGTCACAATCTCCAAGGAGATGGCATTCAGATCGGTAGTTCTCGTAATCGTTGGGGGGTACCTCATTCTTCTCGGTCTCCTGGGGGAAGGACTTCGCTACTTCGGTGAGGCCTCTCAACAGGTGATTTTTATCTCTGTCTTTTTTCTCGGTTGTGTGTTTCTAGTCGCACTGCTCCTTTCAGAACAGATGAAGCGCAAGGTAAAGGTCTTTATCAACAAGAATTTTTTTGATAACAAATATGATTACCGGATCCAGTGGTTGAAATTTACCAGCAGGCTGGCAGAGACAAGGAGCAATGAGGAACTCGATGCAGCAATTCTTTCCGGTTTTTGTGACACTTTTGCCATGGGCGGAGCTCAGCTCTACCTCTGGGTGCCTGAGCAGGGGGTCTATTTCAACAGGGGATGTTACCAATCCGAACCCTGCAGAGTTGTCCTGACACGGGATAATCCGCTGATTCGCTACATGGTCGAACAGCAATGGGTCTTCAATGCCGCATATTATGAACAATCCGTGCTTGATGCAAACCATGCTTTCTTGACCACCGAAAGGATATCTTTCACGGTCCCGATCTTTTCCGGCAGTGATTTGGAAGGCTTCATAGCCCTAATCCGACCTATCAACCCCGGTGAGGAGTACTCCTACGAGGATTACGACCTTATGAAGACACTGGCCCGCCAGGCCGCTTTTGCCCTGACCAGCGCAAGGCTCACAGAGCAGCTTGCCGTGGCACGTGAGATGGAGGCTATGGGCAAGGTGAGTGCTTTCGTCATGCATGATCTGAAGAATCATGTCTATAGCCTCTCGCTTCTTACTGCCAATGCAACCGTCTATATCAGCGATCCGGAGTTCCAGGAGGACCTTCTGGGGACCCTTGCCAATACAGTGGCAAAGATGAAAATCCTTATCGCCAAGCTGAAGGATCTTCCTGAAAGCCATGAACTCCATCTGACCGAAACAAACCTCCTCGATTTAGCCAACGAGCTAGTTGCCTCACTTTCAGGAGGTGATATAACAGTATCTGGGAGAAATATTTTCGTGCTGGCCGATCAGGAGGAGCTTGGGAAGGTAGTTGCCAATCTCCTGATCAATGCTCTTGACGCCATAGAAGGGCTGCAGGGGGGGGCGGTGAGTGTGGAAGTGGGCGGGTCCGAACAGTCATTCATAAGGGTTCAAGACAATGGTTGCGGAATGACCCCTGAATTCATTAGAAAAGATCTCTTTACCCCATTCAAATCAACCAAGAATAAGGGGCTGGGTATAGGCCTGTTTCAATCCCGACAGATAGTTGCTGCCCACAAAGGGCGGATAGAAGTAATGAGCGAACCTGGTAAGGGTTCAACCTTTATTGTCTGGTTACCGGCCTCAATAAAGCTTCCATGAGGTTTTAGAAGGATTTCCCCATATGGATAAACTGCTGATCATCGACGACAACGAGGATATTCGTAAACAGCTGAAGTGGGGGCTCGCCAAGGAGTACCAGATTATCCTTGCCCCTGATGTCGAGGAGGCGCTGGCACTTTTCAATAAACACAGGCCACCTGTTGTTACGCTAGACTTGGGGCTCCCTCCGCACGTAGAGACATCGGAAGAGGGATTCCGATGCCTTTCCGAAATGCTCACCATAGATCCATTGGTCAAGATTATCGTCATAAGTGGAAACGATGAGCGGGTAAATGCACTCAAAGCGGTGGAACTCGGGGCCTATGACTTCATTCAGAAGCCTGTGAACCTTGACGAACTAAGTGTGATTCTCTCCAGAGCCTTTCACCTTCACATTATAGAACAGGAAAACAGGCGGCTGCAGAGCGAACTTAAGGGGCGATCCGGCGCATATGGAGGCATTATCGGTCAGTGCCCTGAGATGCAGCAGGTTTTTTCAACAATCCGTAAAGTAGCTGCCTCCGATGTCGCTGTAATGATCAGCGGTGAAAGTGGTACCGGCAAGGAGCTTGTGGCACGCGCAATTCACAATGCAAGCATCCGAAAGAATGGGCCATTCATACCCATCAATTGCGGTGCAATTCCGGATAACCTACTTGAGGCAGAGCTCTTCGGTCATGAGAAGGGTGCATTCACCGGTGCACTCGCCAAGGTTCAGGGTAAATTTGAGTATGCCCATAATGGGACACTTTTTCTGGATGAGATTGGGGAACTCCCACCTCAACTACAGGTAAAGCTTCTTCGCTTCCTGCAGGAAAAAGTGATACAGCGGGTAGGTGGACGTGAAAATATTCAGGTTGATTCAAGGATCATTGCAGCAACCAATATCGATATCACCAAGGCTATGGCTGAAGGTGCTTTCCGCGAGGACCTTTATTACAGGATCAGTGTCGTAACCGTGACACTACCCCCGCTACGGAGCAGGGGTGAAGATATTACCCTGCTGGCGACTCTCTTTTTACGGCGCTTCAGTGATGATTTTCGTAAGAAGGTTCGAGGCTATTCATCGTCAGCCCTTGAGGCCATTCGTAGTTATGCATGGCCTGGAAACGTGCGGGAGCTTGAAAACAGAGTTCAACGTGCAGTACTTATGTCTGCGGCAAACATGGTAGAGCCGGATGACCTTGGCTTTGACCATAATTGCGGCTTTTCAGAGGCAAAAGGGGACACTCTTAACCTTCGAGCAGCTCGTGAACGACTGGAGACCGAAATGATCAGGGGGGCTCTAACCTCTAACGGTGGAAACATCGCTAAAGCAGCTGACGATCTTGGGGTAAGCCGACCGACTCTGTACGATCTTATCAAGAAATACGATATGGAACTTTGATTTAGATACAGGGGCAAATAAAATCTAGCAAATCCGGTTGACAATGAAGATTATTTCTGCCGAACAAATGCAGCAGATAGACAAGGATGCCATACAGGGACATGGCATACCAGGACTTCTCCTTATGGAGAGGGCAGGGGAGCGATGCGCCGAGTTTCTCCAGGCAGAGTTTTCCGCAGAGACATCGAAGGTTGCCTTGGTGGTAGCCGGCAAGGGCAACAACGGTGGTGATGGCTATGTGGTCGCTAGGATTCTCCATACCAATGGCTGGAATGTATCAGTTATCGTTCTTGCAAGTCATGACAAGATCAGTGGAGATGCAGCTGTCAACTTGGGGCTGCTTCCACAAGCTGTAGGGCTAACTTTCTTCACCGACGACCGTTCACTTGGCCTTCACCTCAAGTCTCAGGCTGAAAGTACGGTGATCGTAGATGCGATCTTTGGGACTGGCCTAAAAAATGAAGTCACTGGAATCTATCGCCAGGCAATAGAAGCAGTGAATAGATCTGGACGGCCTGTGCTGTCCGTGGATATCCCTTCAGGAGTCAATGGCAGCACAGGAGAAATACTTGGGGCAGCTGTAAAGGCAAATTTCACGGTCACATTTGCCTGCGCAAAGCTGGGGCACGTTCTGTATCCCGGGGCTGCATACGTCGGCAGTCTGAAGGTTACGGATATCGGCATCCCCGCAGAAATTATCGAGAGGGAGAGGGGCTGCGAGTTTGTGAATGCTGCAGAAGCTCGCTGTATCTTGAGATATCGCGATCCATCGACTCATAAGGGCAGCTTTGGCCACTGTCTTATAATTGCCGGATCCACCGGGCACACCGGCGCCGCGGCTCTAGCTGCGGCAGGCGCATTACGGGGAGGTGCAGGCCTCGTGACCCTGGCTGTTCCTGCGAGTCTCAATGCCATCTTTGAGATAAAGACGACTGAAGTCATGACATTGCCTCTACCCGACGGAGGGGAGGGATACCTGGGTGACGATGCGTTTACGGATATCTCAGCCGCCCTGGTAAGCAGGAATGTTATTGCGCTTGGGCCTGGAATATCAAGGCAACAGAAATCCGCAAAACTGGTTCTGAGGTTGGTGAGAGAAATCAATCTGCCGATGGTAATCGATGCAGATGGGCTGAATGCAATATCAGAGGATTGTTCGGTATTGCTCGAGAAAGCATCTCCTGCAATGATACTGACCCCTCATCCAGGCGAGATGGCACGTCTAGTCGGCCTTACAGTCAGTCAGGTAGAAGCAGATCGGATAGGCGTTGCCAGTCGATTTGCTCAGCAGTACCGTGTCTATATGGTGCTCAAAGGGGCAAGGAGCGTTATTGCGTCTCCCGATGGGGAGATCTCGATTAATGGAAGCGGCAATCCCGGCATGGCAACGGGAGGTATGGGGGACGTTCTCACCGGGCTGATTTCCGCACTCCTCTGCCAGGGATATCCGCCATTCGATGCCTGTCGGTTGGGTGTTTTCGTCCATGGTTATTCCGCTGACCTGGTTGCTAAAGACAAAGGGGAGATCGGAATGACCGCTACCGATGTTGTTGAGCGACTGCCGTATGCGTATAATCAACTCATGAAAATTGAGAAATAGAATTTAAAGGAGATTATCCATGCTTACCGCATCCGATGTCATGACTTCAGAGGTCATTTCCGTTACCAAGGATACCACCGTCAGGGAGCTGGCCGAGCTTTTCGTCAAGCATCGCATCAGCAGCATCCCTGTGGTAGAAGGCGATGGAAGACTTGCAGGGATCGTCACTGAGACCGATCTGATCGAGAAGGACCGCAACCTCCATATACCGACCGTATTTTCCCTGTTTGACGGAATATTCTACCTGGAGAGCGAAAAGGTACTGGAGCAACAGATCAAGAAGATGACAGGCCGGGTAGTCGGCGATATTTACAGTCAGAAAGTCGACAGTGTCTCCCCTGAAACCCCGGTAAGCACTATTGCCGACCTGATGAGCGCCAACCGTTACAACGTACTCCCTGTGGTTGATGGGGAGAGGCTCGTAGGGATCGTTGCCCGCATCGATTTGATTCGGACCATGATAGCACATGGTGACGTGTGACTGAATTGGTCACGGAAAGCCCCTCAGAGACTTCTGCCTGCGGATCGCGGTTAGGGGAGCTTCTTATGCCTGGGGATTTCATTGCTCTCGTTGGTGACCTGGGAGCAGGCAAGACACAGTTCGTTAAAGGAGTGGCTAGAGGCCTCAAGGTTTCCTCATCCGATCCTGTGACCAGCCCGACTTACGCCATACTTAACATCCACAAGGGGCGGATCCCCCTCTACCATTTCGATCTGTACAGACTGAAAGCTGAAGAAGATGTTGCAGACCTCGGCTTTGAAGAGTTTTTCAGGGGCGAAGGTGTGAGTATCGTCGAATGGGCCGAGCGTCTTGGTGGGCTCTTGCCGCATGAGAACATTGTCATTCAGTTTATGATTGATGAAGCTGAACGACGCAGACTCATCTTCCTGCCGACGGGACCCCGTGCATTGGAACTCGTGCAATTGCTCTTCGATGACTTCTGGGAAGAAACAATATGCTGATAGAAGAGATGACTATGTCCGAATTTGAGGAAGGACTTAACCGCTCAAGGGCAGTATTGATTCCTTTTGGATCAGTTGAAGAGCATGGCCCCCATCTGCCGCTATCCACTGATACTATTCAGGCATATGAAGTGGGGAAGAAAGCGTCCAAGATTGTACCTCTATTTGTTGCACCACCAATCCATTACGGGAACTGTCGTTCAACTGCATCGCATCCAGGCACTATTTCAATATCTATTGCTACGCTTAAAGGGCTTCTTATTGACATTGTTACTTCATTTCGGTCTCAAGGATTAAGACAATTCATTATTCTGACGGGACATGCAGGAGGAGCCCATCGAATGGCCCTTCAGGATGCTGGAGAAGAACTCATTAGGAGACACCTTGACATTTCTATAGCTGTCATTACCGAGTTCGAGCTAGCCAGGAGCGAGGGAGAACAAATAATTGAAACCGTTGGGGACTCCCATGCAGGCGAAATAGAGACTTCACGTATTTTGCACACTCATCCCCATCTGGTGAAGGGAACAGCCGAGAAAGAGTTTCCAGTATTTCCTCCATGGCTTCTTGTCCGAAACAAAAGAGAATACTGGCCAAATGGAGTTTGGGGCGATCCAACTAAAGCCTCTTCTGAAAAAGGGCGCTTGATTGAAGAGCTTGTTGTCAATAAAGTTGTTGCGATGGTGAGAGCGTTAGAAAAGTATCAAGAGACAATACAATCAGAGTAACCATTAATATCAACTTGACATAATATATCTTATGGGACGTAAATAATCAGGTTAGGGCCGAGGGTAAAAACATATTGAGGAATTAATAAGACCCAAAATATCCTATTATACTTGACGATGCTTTTCATATTGATGTATATTAAAATAAGGTATCAACCTAAATGAGGATTGAAAGGAGATTAAGCCAATGTGGACTGATAAATTTCGTATTCGCCCGGTATCCCGTTGCAAGGAAGGTTGCAGTATTTAGCCCGTCAAGTTGATTGGCGGGCGTAAGAGGATGAAGCCTCTGTAGAAATACAGGGGCTTTTTCTTTGTCTTACATATTTTTTTGCGATGTGCCTTAATGCTGATGGAGCACTGTATTTATTACTCTGCGGAGTCCTTCAATATTTATTGGTTTTCCAATATAATCCTTTACCCCAAGTTCAAAAAATCTTACCTTTTCTTTTTCAAGAGTTGAAGAAGTTATCACAATTACAGGGATATTATGCGTATGAAGTGCGTGGTGGGCACACTCCATGAATTGCAAGCCATCCAATAGAGGCATTCTCTGATCTAGCAGAATAATATCTGGTTTATTTATAATAGCTACGTCTGGGTTGACAGTCTTATCTCCAAACAAATATTGTAGGGCCTCTCTACCATTATAAACGATGTTAACATCTCTGAGATTCAACTTTGAAAGAGCGCGTTGAGCCAGAAAAATATCATCATGGCTATCGTCTACTAGAAGAATATTTATATTATACATATAGCTTCCCTGGCAATGAAATTAAACTGAGTAATTTTAGTCCTACGTAATATTAACTGGAATACCCAATCATTTAATAATATATAATAGTTATCACTGCTGTCCGGTTAATAGTTGAATAAGTTCATTTGGTTGCATTCGGGAGTGTCGATATTTCGCTTAAGAGCCTCCGCAACCAGTGATGAAATGGGC
>JAYSLX010000142.1:0-4547 GCA_043725245.1 Geobacteraceae bacterium
CCGAAGGTGACGACTTCATCAGAAAGAGTCGTCATGTCAGCAACGGTACGGCAACAACCCCGATGGTTACCGATTATGATTGCATAGTCTGTCATCTCGAAGGGGATTCCAGCTCTTCTGCTGCTAACGGCATTATTACCAGTACCTCCTATCATGGTAACGACACGGGAACCAAGACAATCGATCTGCGCGATGTTGACAGCGCCAACGGCGGCTCACCCAAGGTTGCCTGGCCCGGCACCCGTCTCACTGCTACCAACGGTGCTTTTACCGCAACAATGGCCCAAAGGGACGCTTTGGACAGCTTCTGCATGGGGTGCCATGACAGTAACGGTTCTTCACAGATTGCCGTCAACGGTGCTAATAACGGGCTTGTGTTAGGAACCGCCGCGGTAACCGCATTGGCACGTGGTACCACAACGGCCGCTTTCAGGCCGTTCAATACCAACGATACCCTGGCTAATGCCAATGATACCATAGCCGCGTTGAGGACTGCGTTCAACAAGGTGGTTGACGTTAAGTCTCAATTCAACTCCACCAATGCGGTTGGATCAGCCTGGGCGTCGCACCATAACCTGAACCAGTTTGCCAAGCGTTACAGCAGCAGAAATGTAACTAACCTGCCGAACTCCCTCTTTGTCGCTGTTGCGCTGAAAGAGACTGCCAACCTGCAGACGACAGGCGAGACAACCGGCATGCACTGCTCCGACTGTCACCTGAACGAGGTTAATGCCCATGGCTCCAGAAGCACCTGGTACAATCTCATGGATAGCAGCGGAAACGACACCGCCTGGACCAACGCAATGACAACATCGGGGACCTATAACTGCTTAAGGTGTCACGCTGTCGCCGAATATAGCGGTGGTGCCGGCACGGCTTCACGTTTCACCCATTCTGGCGGTGATATAAGCAACTTCGGCGACCCTACCATGAATAAGTTCAATATCGTCTGTCTGAACTGCCATGGCGGTTATACCGAGAGTACCAGTTCCGGTTTTGGCGCCATCCACGGCAATAATGATACTTATACCACGGCTGGCGGCACCACCAAGCGCTATCGCTTCATGAGCGGCGCATCGGGACGTTCATTTTATCCGACCGCAGCCCTTGGCAATGCACCCGACTGGACCACGACTACAGATTACGGTTGTTATACCATTTCCGACAATTATGGCGGGTGTACCAAGCATACCGGCGGTGCGCTTGGTTCCTCGAAGAACGTTACCCGCAGGACAAGGCCTCTTTACTGATAAAGGAACTTTCTCTGGACAAAGAGTGTGTAATAAAATATTATTGACAATCTCATGGGCCCGCACCGATACTGGTGCGGGCTTATGTTGTAAGATGTCAAAGGTTATGTACTCCTGAGAGGTGTTTTGTGTGGAAGGCGAACGTTAGACTACTCGTAATTTCCTGTTTCGTTTTTGTTGTTGCCCTGCTTGGATTCGATCGATCCCTCATTTCGTTTGTTGCATTGAAATCCGGTTTCGGTGCCACCAAGGAGGAGCAGCGAATCAAGAGCACACTGAAACTTTATAACTCCTGTTTTGTCGATTTTCATGACTCCGGTGGTGTCCCTGAAAGGCTGAACGATTTCCCTGCAGTTACACAATTGAGGCACGAAGTCTTCCGTGAAATGGGATTTCTTGCCGCCAACCAACGGATTATGATTTATGACTCCGCGGAGCAGAAGGTGTTGAAAATTACTTTCATTTCTCCGGGAAAGGCAGAGGTAGATGTTATAGAGGAGTGGAACTTCCTGTACCAGAAACTGAAGGACCGCAAACCTTTTACAAAGATAAGAGGCTTTAGTCAGGGGCTCAGCTATAAGCTGGGTCAGGTCAGGGGGCAGTGGGTGGTGCAGGAGTGGGAACCTAAAGAAATCAAGTCACAGGTGAAGAATAATGAGTTTTATTTCTGAACAACCGGATGGTAAGGGGCTGCAAGGACAGACCTCTTCATATCGCGTGATGGGCTGCCTGCTTGTGCCGATGCTGCTCTGGTACGTTGCCATGTCGGCCGGTTTTGGTCTTGCATCCGCAGTGATCGTCTCGTCCCGCGCCTTCCAGTTGTTTTATGTACTTCTGAGCTTTTCTGTTGGCATTCGCCTCCTGATTGTGCTCAAGCAGCGGCGCGAAGGTCTGCGACTGCCAATGCTGGGTATCTTCCTGATTCTAATCTCGGGGATTATCTGGTATGGTTTCGGTTTTACCGGTACGGTAGAACTGGGCATGAGGGAAAAATTTACAAAATATCAAACTACACAGGGGCGCAAATGGCGCTTCACGCCATTGCTGCCATTGTCCCTTGAATCGCCACCCGCTCAAAATTATGGCAAGGCCGAAGTTGTTGTAGGAAAGTCGAAAAAAGAGCTGCCAATAAACGGCCGTATGTTTTGGAAATGGTATTCCATCAAGGTCGTTGGCGAAGCAATGGCCCCATTTCTGATAATTGACGAGCAATTCGGTGATATTGAGAACGGTGGCTTCGTCAGGCTCCCGATGACCGGTGAAAAGGCACCTTACTTCCACTTCGGCACTCTGCCGCACCGTTTTTACCTCTCATTGCCGGAGAACGAAAAAACCGTTGCAAGCGGAGTGACGCCGCCGGTACTGAAGTTGAGGATTATCCGCGGCAAGCTGAATGTGTTGACAAAGGATGTCAAGCTTGGAGAGTTGGTCAAATTTGAGGGACATACCGTGAGACTTGAAAACGGGGCTTCTTGGGTGCGGCTGCAGGTCAAGGATCTCAGTGCATTATATCTATTCTTATTTGGGACGGCTCTCATGATCATTTCCGGAATATCAACTGTATACAGACGGTTAAAACCGGCGGCTGTTAAATTATGAAACTTTTTCAGGATCGGCGGGGTTAATCCGATGTCAACCATGGAGTCTGTCTGTTTCTGGATTACCTTGATGTTTTATGCCGTTGCTACCGGTGGCTACATCTATGCAATAGTTTTTAAAAATGAGCGGGTTATGCCGAAACTGCTCCTTCTGATCGGTATCGGGGTACTGTTCCACTCGGTGGCGATTGTATCTCGTACGGTAGCCCAGGGTCATTTTCCCTGGAGCAGCGACTATGAAAACGGGCTTATGGGTGGGTGGTTCATCGTCATCTCCACCCTTTACGTTGCATGGCGTCAGAAACCGCTCAGGATTCTGGGCGCTGTGACGTTGCCGGCGGCACTGCTGATCATGGGTTACGGAGTCATGAGAAATCCGACGCTTGAGCCGATGTCGGCGACACTCAAGTCTTTCTGGCTCTATATTCACGTGTTTTTTGCCTGGCTCTCCTTCGGAGCATATGCTCTTGCTATGGCTGCCGGTGTTCTGTATCTCTTGAGGGAAAGGTTCACAAAGAAGGAAGGTCCGGAAATGGGCTTATACGAGCAATTCCCTCCCCAGGAGCGGCTTGACGAGCTGATATTCAAATATCTCGTATTCGGTTTTATCAACAATGCGGTTATGATTGCTGCAGGTGCTATCTGGGCGAAGGATCTGTGGGGTAACTACTGGAGTTGGGATCCGGTTGAGACATGGTCACTGGTTTCCTGGCTGATGTACGGGATAGCCATCCACCTCAGGATTACCATGGGATGGCGCGGGAGCCGGTTTGCGTGGTTAGCTGTTATTGCCCTGAGTACGGTTATAATTAATTTCTTCGGCGTGACTCTTGTGGTCAAGAGCAGTCTCCATATGTTCAATGTCCGGTAATACATGGTTTTGAAAAGCTATTTTACTCATATCAATATGCAGCGAATCATCAAGTCACTCGGTTCCCTCCGCCTTACCATCTATCTGATACTCGCTCTCGGATTAATATTTCTGCTCGGGCTCTGGATACCACAGGCAAATGTCCTTAAGATGGATATGTATCTCCAGTGGAAAAATGATTATCCCGGGCTTCTGTCATATCTGGAGAAGTTCCGTCTGACCCGTATCTACACATCCCCCTTTACCATAACTTTATGGATACTTTTCTTCCTCAACCTGGCGCTGGTGCTCTGGAAGAGGGCGCCACTGGTATTCAGGAAGGTCCGTTTCAGCGAAGTCAAACTGGAAAATCCCCGTGCTGCCACGACCTATGAATGGAAAGCTGAAGTGCCTCTGCCGGTAGGGATGAATCGTGAGCAACTTCGGCTTTCGTTGCTCAATTCCGGTTATCGCATGCATGGCAATCCGGACTCTTTTTACGCAGTTAAAAATTCGACTTCGCCTGTTGCCATGCTTGTTTTTCATCTGAGTTTCTTTCTGATGCTCCTGGGTGGAATCGTTAATTTGTACAGCCGGTTCTCCGGTTATGTAGATCTTTCGGAAGGTGAGTCGTTCAAGGGAGAACTTGCGCGCTATAATTCCCCCCCCCGGCTGCCTAAATGGGGAAGTCCGCCTGATGCGGCTGTGACAGTTGCAAACAGCGGGGTAACTCCAATAGTAGTTACAACAAACGATGTCCGACCGACATTGTACGGATGGTTTATCTCCGCGATGCGTGTTCTACCCAGCTGATCAATAAGCGTAACCACCAGCCGTGTCGGCATCCCG
>JAYSLX010000143.1:0-17975 GCA_043725245.1 Geobacteraceae bacterium
CAGAGGAGCCGATAGTATCCTACGGCCAGGGGTGCGAGGGTGACCCGATCATGCAGGCCGACACGGTCGCAGAGGCGACAAGACGCCTAAAGAGTGCTACCAGTCGTGGCACGATCAACTTCAACTCCAACGGTTCATTTCCTGACCGGATCAGGATGCTCTGCGATGCAGGTATGGACTCGTTCCGCTTCTCCATGAATTCGGTGAGGGAAGGGCTGTACAACGCCTATTACCGACCGGTGCAGTATCATTTTTCCGCAGTGGAGGAATCCCTGAAGATCGCGAAGAGCGCCGGACGGTTCACGATGGTCAACTACCTGGTTTCACCGGGCGTATCAGACCACCCGGACGAGGTGGACGAGCTGCTGAAGTTCATCGAACGGACAGGTGTTGACATGATCCAGATGCGAAACCTCTCCATCGACCCTGATTTCTACAACATCAGGATGGGGATAAAGGGTAAAGGTATCGGAATGTACCGAATGCTGGAAACAATTAAGCGCGAGCATCCGCAGGTACAGTTCGGCTATTTCAACCGCACTAAGGAGAAGTTCTTTCCAGAAGGGTATGAGAAGGGTTGGCCGATCAAGTAGTAGGACGGTTTCGGATAAAGGATACTTGGCTTTATGGATAATCGTACGGGCAAAACAGAGGCATGGCATCCCTGCAGCAATTCCCATTACTGTATCCTCTGTTTCACGGTGCTTGCCGTGCTGTCCCTTTTGGGCTACCAGATCTGGTTCAGTTACCTGGAGAGCATTCGCGAGGCCGAGACCAAGACGCGCAACTATGCCGCGATACTGGAAACTCGGCTGGATGCTACGTTCCGCCGAACTGACGCCATCCTCCAGGGGCTGGTGAATTTTATTCCGGTAGCGGCGCTGAGCCAGCAGGCGGTACCCCGCTATACACGCCGACTGGATGCCCAGCTGGATGCACACATGGTCAATTTCCAGGAACTCGCGGGTCTCCGGGTTTTTGATGCCAATGGCGATCTGCTGTATACCTGGGCCAGAGCAAGCACTCCTCGCACGAATATAGCGGATCGCAGCCACTTTCGCCTGTTGCGCGACAATCCCCAGGCAGGCCTGATCTTCTCCAAGGTGATCACATCCCGCACCACGGGGCGCCCAAGTCTGGTTGCTGCCAGAGCTCTGCAAGATGCGCAGGGATCTTTTCTCGGCATAGTGACCGCTGTGGTCGAACTCGACTATTTCCAGAAGCTCTTCAAGGCACTGGATACCGGGCATCAGGGGCTCATAACCATCCGCCGCAGTGACGATTTCAGTCAGGTCATGCGCTGGCCGCCGATGGAGAGCGAGAATAACAAGTCTCTGCCGAAGGACCATCCGGCGCGTTTGGTCTTAAACACCAGCAATAGTAAGGCAACGTTCGAGGTCGCCGCTGCTACCGATGGCGTTGTGCGGATCTTCAGCATCCATAGACTGGACCGTTATCCTTTCTATGTACAGGTCGCCCTGGCTCGCGACGACGTGCTGGCCAGTTGGCGCACCCGTTCGCTTTCCTTTGCCGGGTCTGGGTTGTTGCTCCTGGGGTTGGGTGCCGGCGTGCTGTTGCGGCTGTGGCGCTCTGAATGTAAGATGATTCAGGCGAGTTCGGAACTGGTGGAGAGTGAGAAGAGTCAGCGCACCAGCGCAGAGAGGATGGCCTACCTGCTCACAAATAGTCCGGTGACGATATACACCTGTAAAACCTCAGGAGATTATGGCGCAACGTTCGTCAGCTCGAATGTAAAAAGTCAGCTCGGTTATGCAGCTGATGAAATCATCGGAAATCCGGGTTTCTGGGCCGACCGGATTCATCCTGACGACAGGGAGAGAGTTTTTACCGCCATTCCTGATCTCTTCCAGCACGGACATCACAACCACGAATATCGTTTTCTGCACCAGGACGGTACCTATAGATGGATACATGACGAGCTGTCACTTACCCGCTCAGTTCAAGGTGAGCCGCTCGAAATCATCGGTTACTGGGTTGACATCACCGACCGCAAATTGCTTGAATTCAATCGCGATGAAGATCAGCGCGTGATGCAAGATGAAATCCTCAAGAATCAAAAGCTGGAATCTCTCGGCGTTCTCGCGGGCGGGATTGCCCACGACTTCAATAACATCCTTACCGGTATCATGGGGAATATCTCTTTTGCGCAATTGTTCCTTGATGCCACCCATAATGCCTACAAGCCGCTTGCTGAAGCCGAAAAGGCATCGTTTCGGGCTGCTGAGCTTGCCCAGCAGCTCCTGACCTTCGCCCGGGGGGGGGAGCCGATCAAAAAGGTGGTTTCGGTTCATCAGATTGCGAATGAATCTGTTTCGCTGGTTTTGAGCGGGACAAATGTCAAGGGAGTTATTGACATACCCGATTCAATTCATGCCATAGAAGCGGATGAAGGCCAGATAATCCAGGTGTTCAACAACATAATCATCAACGCCACGCACGCGATGCCGGGAGGGGGGGTGCTGACTGTCACCGCACAGAACAGGACATTGGGCTCCGCGAATACCCTGATGTTGCCGGAAGGAAACTATGTCAGGGTATCGTTTGCCGATGAGGGGTGCGGAATATCGGACGATAATCTGAAGAGGATATTTGACCCGTACTTTACGACAAAATCGGCTGGAACCGGACTTGGACTCGCCTCGGCCCACTCGATAGTCAGCAGGCATGGCGGGACTATCAGCGCCAGCTCCGAAGTCGGCAGGGGGACGAAATTCACACTCCACCTTCCATCGACCGGCGAGAGCTTTGAAAGACATCAGGCCGATACTCTCCCGCAGATTGCCGGCCATTCTGCAGGTGGTTCCGTTCTTGTCATGGACGACGAGGAGATGATTCGGGAACTTGCAACTGAAATGCTGGGATATCTCGGGTACCAGATAACAACCTGTGTTGATGGCGAAGCGGCGATACAGCTCTACAAGGCTGCCATGGAGTCAGGCGCACCTTTTTCTGCGGTATTACTGGATTTGACCATTCCGGGAGGCATGGGAGGCAAGGAAGCTGCTCAAAGGATTCGAGAAATTGATTCTGCGGCCTGCCTCATCGTTTCGAGCGGCTACTCAAATGACCAGATCATAGCCGACTATGCGGCATATGGTTTCCGCGGAGTGGTGGCAAAACCGTATAAAATTGACGAACTCGGACAAGTATTGGGTTTTCTGCTTGCCTCGCCGAAGGCTTGATCTAGTAAAAAACCGTTACCTAGCTTTGGTTAAACAAAAAAGCTCGTGAAAACAGAGGCTTTTTTTGTTGGATATAGTGCCGTGAAACTGCCAGTTATTTAATAGTAATGTTTCCCTTCTCGATGATGACATTGTACTTGTACCCGCCGCCGAAGTCCTTGTTGGTGTAAAGGGTCCCCTTGACGGTGATCACATCCCCAACCAAGGGGATGGCGTCCGAGGTTACCACAAGGTCGTTGTCGGACGTTGTGTGGTTGCCGGTGCCGTCCTGTATATGGATCCAGTTCTTGTTCATAATCCCGGACGATACCTTCACGACCTTGCCGTTCACCGTCACCTGCTTCTTGTTAAGCTTCCCCTTTTTCTTGAATATTTCGGCGATGGAATAGGCATTGGCACCGGTCGCCTTCTTCACCTTTATCTTCTCATCAGTCACTGCAACCGCAGCCCCTGTGCTGCCCGGTGAGCGCGCCTCCTTCTGAGTATCCTTCTCCTTGCCACCCTTGGTTGCTGAATCTTTTACAAGGCCGTTGGAGAAGATCACTTTGTCGAAGGTCCTCTTCAGGGTCGAACTCGGGAAGTTGATCATCTCCATCCCACCTTCAAAGGTAACCTGTTCACCCACTGAAACCTTCATCCCAGGGGCAGCAACCCATATCTTGCTATCATCCTTCTGCTTGAGCAGCACATAGGTGTAGCCGCCACTGTCGATGATCTGCACAACCCGGCCTGAGACGTTAGGCCCCTGCGCCGTCTGCGGAGCATTCTGTTGCATCATCATAGGGGAATTAACAGCACTGGACGAACTCCCCTGAACCGGGCGTGGCATGTTACCGAAACCGTATGCAGCAAGTGGTGAAAGGGTTAATAAAAGGGCTAAGAAGGGGAAGGTGCGTTTCATGGATATCTCCTTGGGGTGTAACGTATAATGCTTCCGTACCAGTTATAAAGCAGGGGAGATGCCTTGTCAAACCAAGAGGGAGGCCAGAGAGGTTACCCGGTCGGCGACAGGGTTAATGCTGTCAACCTCTGCAACATGTCCGTATAAGCGGTCCCGCCGAGCTTTCGGAGTTGTCCCAGGAAACCCTCAGGCAGAGGGGCATGGATAACAGTCTCTTGAAAGGTATCGGGGTGAGTGAACTCTGTTCGGAAGGCGTGGAGGGCGAATCCGGGCAGTGCAGGGAGCAGCGGGCCGCCGTAGCGCTTGTCGCCGATAATCGGGTAACCCAGGTAGCTGAGATGCTGGCGGAGTTGGTGCATCCTTCCGGTCTTTGGCCAGAGGGCGACCAGCGATGAATCGCGTCCGGCATAAAGTGAGAGGTAGAGGGTAAGAGACTCTTTCCCTTCGACCGGGGCTGTGATCTCTCCGCTTCCTGACAGTTTTCCGGCGACAAGCGCAAGGTAGAGTTTCCCCAGTCCATCATCCATGACCAGCTTGCCGAAGATCCCGGCTGCTGTGGAGGATTTGGCAAGAATAACCCCGCCTGAAGTCCCGCGATCGAGGCGGTTTACCGGGCGAAGATTGAAAGTCGGTGGGGATGCATGGGGATGTGCGGCGCGATCCCTGTCGTGTAGAAAGGAGGCTCCCAACTCCACGAGGTTTTCCGGGCCAACCTCGGCAGCAGGGTGCATCGGAAGGCCGGGGGGCTTATTGAAACAGACAATCCTGTTGTCCTCGAAAAGGATGTCAAATGCGGGGGGTCTTGATGTCATGAGAGATCGGGTCCGTCCGCTCTCTTTTATTTCCAGACGATCCCCGAGTCGGAGGGGCTGGAGTTCTGTTACCGATTCCCTGTTTACCGTCAGGTACCCCTTCTTCAGAAGCTGGTGCAGATAACCTGTTGTAGCAATCGGCATACGCATCCGTAGCCAGCTCCCCACAGGGCGGCAGTGGTCGGATTCCGTGACAGTGATCTCGATCATATTAACCTTTGTATAAGAGGCTTGGGATCGTCAAAGGGCATTACCAACCTTCTACCCGCCTATTTATTGTTTTAGCCATTTTGCCAGGTTTGCCGCGAGTGCGGCATTGTTTTCGTCAAGGTACTGGTTCTGAAAGAGGGCATCGTCACCGAAGACCACATATTCCCCTCTGCCGAGAACCCCGGTCACTGCCACAGCGAAGGATTGGACGGCATCTCCCTCAGTGAGTTTCCTGTCACCATTCAGGTCGATCCATGCCTTGTCGCTGGTCCTTGCAATAACAGCCGTGTTCGGTTTGTCATTTAAGAGCGCCCATCCTCCGTAGATGCTGAACCGCTCAATGGCTGCGGTCAGTGGATGGGGCTCCACAGTCGTCACCCGGAAATTGATGTCATCGGTCTTGATGATGTTCTCGCGTTCGTGGATTACGCTGCCTGAAACCACTATTCCCAGTCGGTCAAGAAGTGCGGTAAGCGGTGACCCGATGTGCAGCATTACCGCCAGTCTGCCCCCTTTTTCGATGTATCCTGCAATAGTATCGATTTCTGACTGGGTGTAGGCGTTAAAGGGGCCGGAGATCACCAGTGCGTCTGTGCCGGCAAGCACCGCTGCCGAGAGCGGGCCATCACTGGTTGCAACCTTGAACCCTTGCTCGCGGAACTGCCCGGCAAGTCTAGAGAGCTGGAGCGGGCCCTCTCCATTGACAAGGAAGCGCTGGTTATGCCCCTGGTCGAAAATGACGATCGGCTCTGCCTGGGCAAAGGCAGGCAGGGTAAGGGAGATGAGTGCGAGCAGAAGGGTCATACAGATTGAGACCAATCGTGACATGGCGAGGGGACTCCTTTTCGTAATCTAGTAATCATTTTTTGCAGTTTTGAGCAGAAAATGATTTCGTTAACGCACTAACCTGTATCCGGACTGGGTAAAAAGACTTAATAGGTCTTTTTTATACCAGTATCCTCCGGGTGATGCAATACATTTTTCTCTTGAGGCTCTCTGTCTCAAATTCGCCGACACCGAACTCTACCCGGGAACTCCCTTTCCTGTTGCATTTGCAAAGAGGTGTGCTATAGAAAGAAAATATATTATATCAACGTCAAGGAGGATTCTGCATATGAAACGTTTTGTGATCCTGATGCTCGGAATGTCCCTTGTATCAGGCTGCGCTACTCAACCCATGACCAAAACCCAGAAAGGGGCTCTCATAGGGACCGGTGCCGGTGCTGTTACCGGCGCGGTCCTTGGTCAGGCAATCGGGCGGAATACCAGCTCCACCCTCATCGGGGCTGCAGTTGGTGCAGCTGTGGGTGGTCTCGGCGGCGGTCTGGTTGGGAATTACATGGACAAGCAGGAAGCCGAGATGCGTCAGGCACTGGCCAATGTGGAGGGCGCCTCGATTCAGCGAGATCAGGATGTTCTTGCGATCAACTTCAAGTCGGATGTTCTGTTCAGCATCGGATCAGCCACCATCAAGGGTGGGGCCCAGGACGAGATGGACCGTGTGTCCAAGGTGCTTAACAAATTCCCTGAAACCTCGGTCCAGATCGCAGGTTACACCGACAGCACCGGGACTGCCGAGATTAACCAGAGGCTTTCCGAAAAGCGAGCGCATGCGGTCAAGACCGCCCTGGTGGCTCGCAATGTCAATTCGGGCCGCCTGGCAGCTGTCGGTTATGGCGAGAACAAGCCGATTGCGGACAACAGCACAGAGGCAGGACGAATGATGAACCGCCGGGTGACCATTACCATTGTTCCGAATCAGCAGTAGCCGGGGAAAGTGAATGGTGAAGGGTGAGAACTGAAAAACTGAGAGTATATGACGAAAAAAAGCCCCGGATTTTGCCGGGGCTTTTTTCTTGGAGCTAGTTGCTTGCCGCACGCCGTTCCATGGCGTCGTCCATGACCTTGTACGCGCAGAACTCGCCGCACATGGTACAGGCGCCGTGATCGGCGACTCCCGACTCTGCGCGAAGCTGGCGTGCCCTGTCCGGGTCCAGGGCCATTTCGAACTGCCCCTCCCAGTCGAGCTTCTTGCGGCACTTTGCCATCCGGATGTCCTTGTCGATTGCCCCCTTCACTCCTTTGGCTATATCGCCGGCATGGGCCGCTATCCGGGAGGCGATCACCCCGTCCCGTACGTCCTGTACCGAAGGGAGCTTCAGGTGCTCGCTGGGTGTGACGTAGCAGAGGAAATCTGCACCAGCCGCAGCGGCAATGGCCCCGCCAATGGCGCAGGTGATATGGTCGTATCCTGGAGCAATGTCGGTGACAAGGGGTCCCAGGACATAGAATGGCGCGCCGTGGCAGAGGCGCTTCTGAAGGAGAATGTTTGCCTCGATCTGGTTGATCGGCACATGGCCCGGCCCTTCGATCATCACCTGAACACCACATGCCTGCGCCCGCTGGGTAAGCTCTCCCAGGATGATCAGCTCATGGATCTGTGCCCGGTCAGTCGCGTCTGCCAGGCAGCCCGGCCGAAAACCGTCACCCAGCGACAGGGTCATGTCGTACTCCTTTACAATCTCAAGCAGCCGGTCAAAGTGCTCAAACAGGGGGTTCTCTCTGTTGTTGTAAGCCATCCACTCAACGGTAAAGGCGCCACCGCGGGAAACCACGTCCATGACCCTCCCTTCGTTGCGCATCCGCTCCACCGTACTCCGGGTGACACCACAGTGAACGGTGATAAAGTCGACGCCATCCTCGGCATGCTTGACTATTCCGGCAAAGATGTCCTCCACGGTCATGTCTACGATAGCCTTTTTCTTGGTCCTGACCGCATCGAGGGCGGCCTGGTAGAGCGGGACTGTTCCGATGCAGGCATCGGTTTCAGCAATGATGGCGCGCCGGATTTCATCCACCGGTCCGCCGGTGGAGAGGTCCATGATGGCGTCAGCCCCGTATTTCACCGCAACACGGGCCTTTTCGAGCTCCTTTGAGATGTCAAGGTCGTCCGCCGAGGTGCCGATGTTGGCATTCACCTTGGTACGAAGGCCCTTGCCGACCCCCAACGGTCTTCCAGCTGCACGCTTCAGGTTGTGACAGATGATGATGTTCCCATCAGAAATTCCGCATCGGATGAACTCTGGAGTCACCCCTTCAGCCAGGGCGACTTCCTTCATCTTTTCGGTGATGATGCCGGCGCGGGCAAAATCCAGTTGTGTTGTGTGCATTGAGAACTCCTTTATTGTGAAAAGGGGGGATGTGGGATCAGTCATGCATTTCACGTGCAGCGAGAAAATGGTTCACAGGGCCGTGCCCTTTGCCCATGGGCTGGGCAAGACGGATGGCCGCTGTGATGAACTCCTTACCCCGGCTGACTGCTGTCTGCACCGGTTCGCCCTGCGCCAGAAAAGTAGCGATTGCCGAGGCAAGCGTGCAGCCGGTCCCGTGGGTGTTGCGGGTCAGAATTCGCTGCGCCGGGTAGCGGATGAAGGCGCTGCCGTCAAAGAGTATGTCAACGGAGCTCCCCTCACCTAGATGGCCCCCCTTGACCAGCACGTTTCTGGCACCCATCCGGTGAATGGCGCGTGCAGCCGTCTGCATCCCCTCTTCATCAACGATGTCGAGCCCGGTCAGCCTTTCCGCCTCGGGGATATTGGGTGTGACCAGATACGACATCGGCAGGAGGCGTTGCTTGAGGCATGCAACCGCATCCTTGTCGAGAAGCAATGCCCCCCCCTTGGCAATCATCACCGGGTCTAGCACCAGAAGCGGCCGCCGATGCTCTTCCAGAAGCGTCGCAACTGTGTCGATGATCTCGGAGGAATAGAGCATGCCGGTCTTCACTACGTCGACAGGGATATCGGTCAGCACGGCCTCAAGCTGCTGCGCCACGAAATCCGGAGGGACACCGTGTATGCCGGCAACTCCGCGGGTATTCTGTGCTGTAAGAGCGGTGATTACCGAAGATCCGTACGAGCCTAACAGGGTGATGGTCTTCAGGTCTGCCTGGATCCCGGCTCCTCCGCCTGAGTCGCTGCCGGCTACGGTCAGCACGGCACCTCGGGGGAAGGGGGCTTTTCTGTTGAAGATGAGGGCCAGCTCCCGTGTTGCCAGCCCAGGATCGCGGCTCTCAAGAACAGCCGATATCACAGCCAGGGCGTCGGCGCCGCTGTCGATGACCCTGCATGCGTTGAATCTCGTGATGCCGCCGATGGCAACCACCGGGATATGGACAAGGTTGCGTATTGCGGCAAGCCCCTCCGGACCGGCCAGATGCTGAATGTCTTTACTTCGGGAAGGGAACATGGCGCCGAATCCGATGTAATCGGCTCCTGCGGCCTGGGCGGCAAGAGCCTCATCCGGAGTATGCGTTGATATGCCAAGAAGGCGGTTCGTGCCGATGCCCTGGCGCGCTTCGAGCGGGTCACCATCCCCCTGCCCCAGATGTAGACCGTCTGCGTCAAGTTCCAGCGCCAGTTGCAGGTCGTCATTGACGATAAAAGGAATGCCTGCATCACGACAGAGCTGTTTAAGTTCGGTACCCAGATGCATCTTTTCGACCGGGTCTTTTCCCTTGTGTCGGAACTGGAGAGCAGTTACGCCACCGGGGATGGCACGTCTGACCCGCTCAAGGAGATTTTCTCCCTGGTCGGTGATCAGGTAGATACCGTTGAGACGGGAGGGGTCGGCGCTCCTGTCTATCACGAGTCTTAGATGATCGGATTTCCTGCGTTCCATGAGTCTATCCTGTTGGGTGCTGTCAGGCAAAGGGGGAAGAGGGGCGCTCCGGGGGGTGAAAGGGGGCGTGGCCACCGCTTCCCTACGCCGGTATTATCCGGATCAGGTATTCGGGGTTCGAGGTGTCTGCCTCATCTCAGTTCTTGCGAACTCCCCCAGCTGGCAACAAGATGTGCAAGGCTAATGTAAAACTGCCGTCAAGTCAAATGTTTTGCATGAGGCTCAAAGTACACATACGCATTACTCCCGGTCATCCGCCTGACGCCTTAGTCTTTCCTACCAGACCTTGGTGGGGTTATGTAATTGTAGGAAATAAAAAAATAGGCCGCTTAGTAGATGGCATGTGAACAGGGCAAGACAGACAGAAGCCCGGGTATTGAACTTCAGAGTACCGTCTTGCCTGATACCTTCCCGGAACAGGAAAAGGGTTGAGTATATGAAAAGTATAAAAAGGGAAATCTGACCGCTCCAGAAAAAATTACCATCATACATTCTCTCGCCGGTTTCAGCCAGAAAGTAGGTGTAGAAGGCCCCGAAAAAAAACAGGATCCACGCCATTACAAGTTTTAGATCGGCAGCGGTCTTTTTCATGTAGAGCAATAAAATTGCCAGAGGGAACAGAATTGAGAGCAGGAATTTCAGCAGCAGGAAGTTGGAGTAGTGGCTCATTACTTCAAAAGGCATGAATATTATCCTGCTTTTGTCCATTACCGTAGTTGCTTGGCCGGTACTGTAAGTAACGTAGTACTGCCAGGCCAGGATAAGGGCCGAAGGGATGAACAGAGAGGCCAGGGCAGGATACGGCACGTTCCCCTTGCGCCAGCGCTGCCAGAAAGAGACCGTGAGTAATGTCGGGATGAGACAGATTATCATGTTGGGCTTTGCTGAAATTGAGAGGGCTGCAAGCAGCACAATAGCTGACAGGGTGCGGTAATTCTGCTCTTCAGGATGTTCAAACATCCGGCATGAAAGGGCAAAGAGAAGCAGCGCAAACGGTTTCAGTGCCAACATCGTAGGGTTATGGAAGACGTTGATACCATTGTATCCCAGGTAGGCATGTCCGTCGAGCGGGTAAAGCATGATTATCGGCCCAGCCACAACAACTGCAAAGGTTGCTGCCGAGATATACCATCTGGTTTTCCCTTGACAGCTGCTGCCGGTTTCGTAAAGGAACAGCAGATAGATTGCCCCACCGGTGAGCATGGCAAGAAGTGTCGAGGCAGCGAGAGCCGAGTAGTCAAAGCCTGCTGTCGTTGTCCAGTTGATGATGATTGTCAGGAGATGGTAGAGAAAGTGAGGGGTTATGATCGCATGATTTGACAACATGTATTTTGCGATGGTTATGTGGACCAGGTAATCAGCTCCACTGTCTTCCCGTATCATGTAAAAGGTTATGAATGCGTATAATAAGCCTATTGCCGTGATCGTCAAGAGCATGGCAACCATGACGGATTTCGATTTCAGGATTTGACATTTATTTTCAATGGGTGATGGCATCGGTAAGGCTCCTGATATTTCTGGCAGATTGATCTCTATCCCATCGATGATACCAGAGCTCTATCGAGCTGGTCATAAACCCGGACTTCTGGTAGAGCCTCTGTGCGCCTACGTTTATCCCCTGTGTCACCACATCCACCAGTTTTACTCCATTGGCAGCGAACCATTTCAGTGCCTCTGAAATAAGAAGTCTGCCGAGCCCTTCCCCCTGGCAGCAACTGCTCACGCCAACCAGTCCAATCTGCCCGCTATTCCCCTCTTTCAGATGGCAGGTGAAGTAGCCGACGGCCCCTGACCCCTTGTCGGCGACCAGGACCGCGTCAGCATACCCGTTGCAACTCTTCTCTATCCAGGTGGCATAAAGATCGTCGCATCGCTCTACGGGAAAGCCTCCGTCGTGATAGAATCGGCTGTCTCTGTGATTAGCTGCGGCGATGGTTCGGAGTGGGGAGATATCATCCGGTGTCGAGAGTTTGATGAGAGGCGATGAAGATCGCCAGACCTGTTCTTTAGGGGTGATTTTCAGGTCCAGTGTGACCCTCACGTCGGTAAGATGGAACCCTGCATCTTCCGCCAGGCGGATTGAGAGCGTGTCTGCCGGGTCTGTGAGGAAGTAAAGGCAGTCTATCCGGTTTTCTTTGCTCCAGTGGTCGATTTCAGCCAGCGACGCTTCATCTATGCGGCTTCCCTTGAGCCGTCCTATCCTCATTGAGAAAAATTCCGAATCCCATTCAAGAAACTCTACGGACTCAACTGTGGGCATTTTCGTTCTCCGTTGACGATAGAATGGTGTAGGTCGGGCGTTCCATCATCCTGAAATGCATTCGGGAAAGATACTCCCCGATAATCCCGAGTGCAAGCAGTTGAGCCCCTGAAAAGATTGCGATAATCGATGCCAGGAAGGGGAACCCGGGTACGCTGTGGCCAAGGATTACATAGCGTCCGACAACATAGACAAGCACAAGAAGGCCGAAGAAAGCGCACCCGAACCCCAGAAAACTGGCCACCTGCAGCGGGATGACCGTGAAGCCGGTCATCATGTTGAATGCATGCGTCAGAAGCTTCATGAATGTGTAGTTGGAGACGCCGGACTTGCGCGGGTCGTGGCGAACTGCCACAGAGGTGAAACGGGTCGCGCCCCAGGTCAGAAGCACATCGATGGAGACAAAGGGGCTTCGATAGTCTGCGAATGCCTCGCGCAACCGGGTGTGGAACAGACGAAATGCGCTGATTTTTCTCGCAGTATCCGCTCCCATGGATTTTTGCAGCGCCAGTTTGGTCATCTGGGATGCCAGAGTCCTCAGCATTCCGTGCTCTTCCTTTGCCGGAGTTCCATAAACAACATCAAATCCTTTGGCATGTAGTTCAATCAACTTCGGGATCTCTTCCGGTGGATGTTGCAGGTCGTCGTCCATGGTAAGGATGATATCGAACCTTGCGGCGCGGATGCCGCAGAGCAGGGCGTTGTGCTGGCCTGAATTCCGCATGAGAGTAAATCCGCGCAGAGCGGGATACATTTCCGCCAATCGCCGGATTATCTCCCAGCTTTCATCCTGACTACCGTCGTTAATAAGGATGATTTCGAATTCAGACGCCATATAAGGGAGCAGTTCAGTCAGTTTACGTATCAGTTCCGGTAGAATGACAGCACTGTTGTAAACCGGAATGACTACTGAAAGGTTGTCTAACAAGCATTTTTGGGGCATCGAAGTTTATCTCCCGCCTGCGCTAAGCATGACACGTGCCCATTCATTGGAAGGGTTAAGCCTGAGGGTTTGCTCATAGGCTGTTATGGCTTCATCCCGTCTCCCCAACAGCTGAAGGGCGTTTGCCTTTGCCATCCATACCTGTTCCAGTTTCGGATTATCTGCTATCAATCGATCAGCAGCAAGGATGGTTTGCAGTTTAACCTCTTTTTTGTCTTTGCTGAAACGGGATATGATGCTGTTGTTGCCAGGGATATTTCGGCTAAATACCAGTGCAGTTGAATCGTAATAGACCAGAAACCACTCCGGCGACGAGGCAAGTCTGTCAACCAATGGAAAGTACGTCCCTGAAAAGGGGTTCAATGATGGGATCACGACGGTGTTGATTCCGTACCTTTTGAAAACTGATTCCCAGTTGCTTCCATGCATAATCTCATCATGCAGGTTCGATATCTCTTCCGCAAGGCCTCTTCCGTCTACAAATACCCTGAGCTCCGGAACTTTCCAGGGCAGATACCCACCCCAGTCGTAGAAATTAAAAAGTTGGGGTGGAGGTTTTGCTGAAAGAAGAAATTCCGCTGCCTTTGAAGGGAAAGAGGGGAGTGGCCTGAACATGAAAACGTTTCCGGTCCATGAAATGCTTGCCCAGAGAATTAATCCTGCAGCCATTGCTGAAGCCGAGATCCTGTCCAGGCTCACTTCCGGAAGGTATCTGACCAAGAGCGGGGCTGCCAGCAAGGGGAAAATCATGTAGCGAAGTGCGGTCATTGAAAGCAACAACAGGCAGGTGATTGCAAGTATATGCCGAAGTGGAATCCTCTTCCGGTATAGTGCAATTGTGGCAGTAGAGGTGACGAGAAACATCCAGTAAGATAGATATAAGTGATGATGTTTGAACGTTACATAAAAAGGGCTCAGGTTTTCATAGATGCTTGAGGCATATACCCTGTTGACCTGGAGTATTTCAGTAAACGCGCCAATCCCGTTCGGGTTTGCCATTGATATGAGTGATGCGGCAGAGAGGGTTGCGATCAGTTTCCCGTCACGTTCAGTTTTGCGCAATATTACAAGCAACAGGTGAGAAAACAGGTAGATACAGCATAGGGCAACCCCAAGAATATAAGCGCCGTGAATGTTGGCCCACAGGAGAATAAGCAGCGGAATGGCAGCCATCTCCTTGTATCTGGGGCGTTCGGACTCAGAAACTCTCTCGAGCATAAACAGCAGTAATGGCATAAGCACCAAAGAAAAAAGCTGCGGTCGTTCGTTGGGAATGGCTCTGAGGAGCAGACCAGCCAGAAATATGGCTATTGCGGGAAACACTCCCTTGTTGAAGCGCCGCATCCAGAAGTACATGCCTGCCAGGATTCCGGTGTAACATGCTGCTCTCAATAACACGATACCCGCATCGCCTGAAAGGGTCCATGTCCCGTACAGGGCAAGCTGCCCCAACCAGTATTGCGTAAGCAGGAACTTCACTCTCCCTGAATCGGGCCGGAACGGATTGTGGTCAGTAACGGTAAACGAGAACGGATCACTTGCGGGAAGAGATCGATGCTCAGCAATCCACTTTCCGGTATTAAGGTGCCAGAAGTAGTCGCCATCTTCTATCGGACCGGTGAAGAGAATAAAAAAAACAAGCAGGAAAACTGCAATTAAAACGTGGCTATAAACAGACTGGTCTGAATGGGATCTATCGGGGGAGGTCAATTCCATGAATCCTTTGGAGAATAGTAATGACTCTTTAGAGCAAAACCCCATATAAGTCAATGAAATTGCCAGATAATCTTTACACCGTCAACGCTTCCATGCTAGATAAACCATCAACGGTTTGTTTTCAATTCCACATTTCACGTTTCACGGCCTCTCATGGACAGTCGCCCCACAATTGCAGAAATAGATCTTGAAGCCCTGCGGCACAACTTCGCCGAGGTCAGGAAGGCAGCAGGGGAGGGTTGCGGCATTCTGGCCGTTGTCAAGGCAGATGCCTACGGACACGGCTTTATGGATGTCGCCACGCTCCTCGACAGGGAGGGGGTTACCGCCTTCGGGGTTGCCTTTCTTGCTGAAGGTATCCAGCTCCGGAAGAGCGGCATAGACCGCCCGATCCTCATACTTGGAGGGGTCTACCCTGGCCAGGAGAAGAAGTGCGTCGGGTTCAACCTTTCCACAACGGTATTCAGTCTGGAGCAGGCCCGTCTGCTTGATGCCGTGGCAGGGCGGCTCTACCGGAAGGCGAAGCTGCATGTCAAGATCGATACCGGCATGGGGCGCCTCGGTATAGATCATGCTGAGGCAGCCGATTTTTTTCGAGAACTCCGGGAGATGCGTAATATAGAGCTTGAAGGGATAATCTCTCACTTTGCCTCTGCAGACGAACTGGATGAGGATGGCTCTCTTTACACCGCAGGTCAGATAAAGCTCTTCAGCGGTGTCCTTGCCGGGTGCCGCGAACTTGGCTTCGAACCCCGCTATATCCATATAGCCAACAGCGCCGCACTCTTCAGCCGGGAGCTCCCCTTCTGCAATCTTGCCCGGCCAGGGATCGTACTGTATGGTGCGCTACCATCCGGCGATTTTTCCGGAAGGCTTGAGGTGAAGCCGGTCATGCGTCTTCTGAGCCGCATCGCCATGCTGAAAACGGTTGCTCCGGGCACAAACATCAGCTATGCACGTCGCTACACAGCCACAGAGCCGAGGCTCATTGCCAGTGTGCCGGTGGGTTATGCTGACGGCTATCCCCGCTCTCTCACCAACAGGGGTCTGGTTATCGTCCGCGGGGTCCGTGTACCGGTGGTAGGAACGATCTGCATGGACTGGTTTATGGCCGATGTGACCGACGTGCCGGGTGTGGCAGTGGGAGACGAGGTTACGCTGCTGGGTTGCGACCGTGAGGGGAACTGCATTCGGGCCGAAGAACTCGCCGAAAAGGCCGGGACCATCCCGTACGAGATCTTCTGCGGAATAAGCAAGAGGGTGCCGCGGGTCTATATTCCGTGAAGCGTTACCTCTCATCCGAGGATTGGGAATGACCAGGAACAAGATAAAACTGACCGGCATGGTCAAGGCTGCCGGCTGAGCGGCCAAGCTGGGCCCGGCGGGCCTGGAGGAGATCATGCGTACCCTTTTCCGGTCGACCGATCCTGCCCTAATCGTGGGGCCTGAGACGGCCGACGATGCCGGGGTGTATCGATTGTCCGATGATCTGGCCCTCGTTGAGACCGTCGACATCATCACCCCGCTGGTGGACGATCCGTACACCTTTGGCCGGATAGCCGCGGCCAATGCACTTTCCGATGTCTATGCCATGGGAGGACGGCCCGTGACCGCACTCAATCTGGCCTTCTTTCCTGCCTGCACCCTTCCTTTCGATGCTCTGGCCCAGATCCTGGCCGGTGGGCAGGCAATGCTTGCAGAGGCAGGGGTCTGTCTGGTCGGCGGTCACACGGTTGAGGACGATGAGCTTAAGTACGGACTCAGTGTCACAGGGGTCGTACATCCCGAACGTGTGGTGAGGAATTCGACGGCCCGTCCCGGGGACCTCCTCTTTCTCACCAAGCCGCTCGGATTCGGGATCATAAGCACGGCCATCAAGGCCGGAATGATTGATGCGGAGATGGCAGATGAGGCGATCCGCTGGATGACCATGCTCAACCGTGATGCTGCCCGTGTCATGCTCCATGCTGGAGCAAGCGCCTGCACGGACGTGACCGGTTTCGGCCTGATCGGCCATACCCTGGAGATGGCCAAGGGTGCTGGAGTGACCATGAGACTTGACCTGGCGTCCATTCCCGTGCTACCCGGGGTTGCCGAATTGATCCGCAACGGCATGGTGCCGGCAGGATGCTATCGGAACCGGGATTACTGTCAGAGATTGGGAATCGGGGACCGGAGGGGTAAGGCATCCGATGAACTGTTGCCGCTGTTTGATCCGCAGACCTCCGGCGGGTTGCTCATCGCCGTCCCTTTGCAGGGGGCAGAGCGGTTTGCAGCAGAGGCAAAGAGAAGCGGCATACCGGCAGTCAGGGTAGGGGAAGTGCTTGCCCGTGGAGAGCGAGCCGTTGAGATCGCATAACACTCTGGCCCTGGCCGTTGACCTTGGGACCACGACCATTGCCGCTTCCCTTGTGGATGCGGCATCAGGGGAGCGGCTGGCGAGCGGCGCCTGTCTGAACCCGCAGAGGGAGTTCGGAGCAGATGTCATAACAAGGTTGTCCGCTGTCGAAGATGATCCTGAACTGCGTCACCGTATGGCAAGAGTCGTAAATGCGGAAATTGAGAGTCTCGCCATGAAGCTGCTGGAGAAGGTCGGCATGGCCCCGGATTGTCTGAGACGAGTGGCCATTGCCGGCAATCCTGCCATGGAGCATCTTCTGCTGGATCTCCCGGTGGCGTCACTGGCCCGCATCCCGTATCGCCCCCTGTTCAGTGAAGGAAGAACCATAAGCACCAGTGAACTGGGCTGGGAGCTTCATTGTGAGGCGTACCTCTTTCCCCTCCCCGGAGGCTTTGTCGGTGGCGACCTGGTAGCCTTTCTTTACGGGCAGTGCTGCAGCTACGAGACACGTCTTTTCCTGGATCTGGGGACCAATGCTGAAATTGCCCTGGTCAGCGGCGACAGGATTTTAGCCACATCTGCCGCTGCCGGGCCGGCTTTCGAGGCTGGTAACCTCTCCTGCGGAATGCCGGCAGTGCCGGGAGCGGTCAGTCATGTGACAATAACCGGTGACAGGGTGTCCATTGATACCATTGCAGATGCCCATCCGAAAGGAATCTGCGGAACCGGAGTTATTTCGCTGATAGCCGGACTCCTGAAATCGGGGGTGATGGATACGACCGGAAAGCTACAGGTTCCGGCAGATATCAACTCTAACCTCGCCAACCGGATAGTCGAACGTGAGGGTATTCCCGCATTTCTTATATATCGGGATGCCGGTGGAGAGGTTGTTTTCACCCAGGACGACAT
>JAYSLX010000144.1:0-6641 GCA_043725245.1 Geobacteraceae bacterium
GAATACGAAGTCCTGTAGCCCCCAGCAGATGAGCATCGGCAATTCCTTGAAGCGCTCCAGGCCGGCAGCCACACCGCTGATCAGATCGAAGGTGCGATCTTCCGGTTTAAGCGGGATGTCCTGCACGAAGCGGAGTGTAGCAATGCGGTTCGCCCAGGAGTCGTAGGGGAGCTGGTAGAGCGCACGGAGATCCGGAGTCATGGGGTTACGCTTGCAGCCGACAAAGGCGGCGGCGACCGAAAAGAGATTAAACCCCCGCACCAGCAGGGTGCCGAGCCAGGTGTCGCGGCAGATGCGCAGCCCCAGGGGGAATGGTTTGGTTTCAGGAAGATGGAAGGCGCCGGTATTCAGGATAACCAGCCTGCTGATCCGCTCCGGGTGGCGGGCAGCAAAGGCCATCCCGATCATCCCACCCCAGTCATGGAGGACGAGTGTGATCTTTTCAGTGATCTCCAACTGGTCGAGAAGCCTCTCCAGGTCATCGACCCGGCGGGGGAGGGTGTAGTCGTAGCGGTCATCACCAGGCTTGTCAGAGAGACCGCAGCCTATGTGGTCCGGCACGATGCAGCGGTGGTGGCCCCGCAGGGAAAGGACCAGGTTGCGGTAGTAGAACGACCAGGAGGGGTTGCCGTGGACCATGACCACCGGAGGGCCGCTCCCCTCGTCCAGATAGTGATAACTGAGTCCGTCAAGGTCGAGTCGCCTGCCGGTGAAGGGATACTCTTTTTCCAGCGATGCCATCACCACTGGACCCCCAGCATGAGGCAGTTAAGCCCGCTCCCGATACCTAAGAATGCAACCCGGTCGCCGGGGATGAGGCTCTCCCTTTCAGCGGCAAGGGCGGCTGTCAATGGGAGGGAGACGGTTCCCATGTTGCCGAGAAACTCATAGGTGGTGAAATCCTTTTCTATCGGTATGCCGATGGTCTTCAGGATAGCGCTCTGATGTGCGGAGCCGACCTGGTGGCAGATGACCCGGTCGATTTCTTCGGTTTTCCAAGCCATCTCGAGCATGAGAGCTGCCCAGGTGCGGCGTCCGAGCTCCACCCCGTAGTTCATCACGCTTACCGCATCCGTTGACATCGTCTGTGTGTATCCACCGTTGTTGTCAGGAGTTACCCCCCAGAGGCAGAGAGCGTGGTGCTCGGGTGCCGCCTGGGTGACTCCGCCGAGGAGGCGGTGCCCTCTCTCTGAGCCGAACGAGCCGTCAGTAAGCAGAACCGCCACAGCGCCGGATCCCCCTGTCAGGGTGGCGAGCGAAGAGGCAAAGTGTTCCATCTTCCGCTCAGTCAGCATCCTGGCGATCATGATGTCGTTTATCTCCCGTGCGCTCTCGCAGGAAACCACCAGACCGGCCCGTATCTGTCCAAGCTCGATACGGTTTGCCACCTCAAGGATGCCGTTCAGCACGCCGAGGCAGGCATTGGAGAGATCAAAAATGGTTGAGTTCCCGTTGATACCGAGTCCGGCAGCTACCCTGCAGGCAGTGGCGGGCTCGAACTGCTCCCGGCAAACCCCGGCATAGATGAGTGTGCCGATCTCTTTGTGTGTTACACGGCTTGTGGCCATGGCTTTGTTGGCTGCCGCGATTGCACCGCGGGAAAGCGGATAACCCGGCTCCCACCAGCGCCGCTCCCTGATGCCGGTCAGGGCCTGCAGCTGACCCGGAATAAATCTGAGCTCCTTATATAGCGGCTCCAGACGGGCTTCCAGCTCTGCAGAGGTGATGACCACCGGTGCCAGTTCGTAGCCGAGCGATTCGATATACACCTTGGAATACTTCATAATTCACCCACAACCACTCGGAGTTTCTATCTCATCTGTACCGTGAAATCGTTCATCTGATAGATGGGACGGCCATCCACGGCAAGGAGGCCATCTGCGGTCAGGATACGCAGACTGTCATCGACAGCGGTAATCCATGCCTCAACAGTCACCCGGCTGTTCGTCGGTACGATCTGGCCCCTGTAGAGCCAGCTATGGCGGCGATCCAGTGCAACGGCAGCAATGGTGTCCCCCTCCTGCCACCCCCAGCGCTCCACAGCAGCGAACTTCACCAACTGAATGAAAGATTCAAGGCCGAGTGAGCCCGGAGTTACCGGGTCCTGATAGAAGTGGGCCTTGAAAAACCACTCGTCAGGGTCGACCTCTTTGACCCCTCGAATGTAGCCGAGTCCTCGTGGACCTCCATCCGGGATAAAGAGGTCAATATGGTCGATCATCCTGAGCTGCCCTTCCGGGAACGGCGCAGATTCGGGGTATGGCAGGCTTCGGCTCCGCTCAGCTTCCGTCGTTGTCGGCAGGTACGGTTTTGCATCGCGGATCCCCACCTGGTTGGCCAGTGCCTCTTTGGCGAAGAAGCCGAACATGGTATCACCCTCGTAGAGTATTCCCAAACTGTCGGCTACCGTGAAGTCGAACTCCTGAATGATCATGCCGCCGCTGGTCGACACCTTTTTCATGACTGCAACGGCTGTCAGGGTGCCGCTTTCCGGCGTGATGGCCCGGTGCTGGATCGCGCTTCCTCCAAGGTTACGGAAAGAAAGATCGATGGGGCTGGTAAGGGCCGATCCGACGTAGGCGGCGAGCCAGCCGCACGGCTGCAGGGCCGCCTCCAGAAGAACCGCAAAAGGCATGCGTGGCTGGCGATCGGCGGCAAAGTACCAGGCGTCAGGCGGTATGTCGTACTTGGCCTCGGCCATTGCACCCGGAAGCATCTTCCAGGGCTCACCGCGCAGGGCTGTGATTCGGTCCATGAACTGAAACGGGGGGCCAGGAAGGCGGGCTATCTTACGGTCTTTGTCGAATACCTGGTAAGGCTCGCCGAATCCATCGGACGGATTGCCGTTACTGTAGGCAAGGATCTGCTCCTTGGAGTAGAGGGGCGGTTTGATCTGTTCGTTTACCATTGTCGTTGTGTCAACGGTGTTCCACAGGGAGAGCAGCTTCTCTTTCGTCGTTCCGGTCAGGCGGACCGACATGTTCGTGATCTCAACTATCGGCCTGTTGTCGGCGTACATGAGGGCATCGACGATGGCGTAGGGCTCCGGCCGGTAGCCGAGTTCGCGGATGCTGACCTCGTAGGCGGCTTTAGTGGTCGTCTCCAGAACCTGACCACGGCAGCGCAGCCCGCTTGCCACCCCCGGCACCGGTTCCCATGCGGCGCTTCCTGCCTCAGCCACCCACCCCATTCGAAGGAGGAAGATCCGCAGAGTATGCATGCAGCATTCGTACATCAGGGTGCCGGGCATAACCTTATCATCCACGAAGTGACAGGTGAGGAACCAGTCGTCCGGGTGGATATCGGCCTCGGCGCGGATGAGCCCCAGTCCATAGCGCCCCCCTGAGGGGTCGAGCTCTACGACCCGGTGGACAAGCTGCATCCGTCCTCCGGGAATGGTCAGGGGGCGGCTCAGCTGCAGAGCGGCAAAGGAGGAGCCGAAGCAGCCTGCAAGATCTCCCGTGCGCAGGCGATCCAGCTGGTAGGCATCGTAACTACCCCTTTTCATAGGTACCAGTTCTGTCCAGTCAACGGGGCGGATCCCGCTACTGGGACGCAGGTCAAGGGCCGGGCGGACTATCCCCTTGCCGGCGGCCAGGGCCTCGGCTGTGAAGAAACCGGCGCAACCGTCCCGCATGGTGAGAAGCGGCGTGCCGTTTACCGTGGCATCGAAGTGGAAGCGGAACAGGTAGGTATCTCCCTGGCGGAAGAAGCGTTCGATCCTGATGTCGTACTGTATCGTTTCACCTGGTCCGGGGAGTTCTTGATGGAAGGTGACAACCGCGTCCAGCAGGCGATAGACTGCCAGCCCGCGGGTGATGAAATCGATTCCCAGATAGCCGGAGAGAAAGAGATCGGCCTGGCCGGCCTCAACGGCAATGCAGGTCGGGATCCTGCCACCGTCCAGATACCACGCATTCTCATGGATATCGTGTTCGGTCACCACCCTGCCGTGGGTCATCGATTTCGGTTCCCCCTCTACCGCCATGATACGGTCCACAAGCATCAGCGGTTCGTCAGGCAGGCGGACCCGTGTCGGAAAGGTGTCAGCCTCGGCAAAAACAGTTCCGAGGGCTCTGGCGACCGAGCCGCGGGCAAACTCAAGGCAGAGAAGGCGGTCAAAGGCGACTCTCTGTTTTCCCTCACCCTGATAAAGTTTGTTGCTGGGGTCAGGATCCGAGGGGAAGGTACCTCCTCCCAGGGCATCCTGGATGGAGAGCTGCAATGCCACGGTCTCGGCCATGGATCGGGCAAGGCCGTCACTGAAGCGAAGAAAAGCCTCGTGTGCCTTGGTCTGTGTTGCCTGAGCAGCAGCAAAGTCACGGATAACCGGCTCAAGGGAGAACTCCGGGTTGATCTCCGCAGGGATTGATTTCTGAGGAACTTCACCCTGTTGTGGGGGAGGGGAGACAGAGGGGGAAGCCCCTGAAACATCGCCCTGATCAAACAACGCGCGCTGTTGATTCATCGGAGGGGCAACGGTTCGTATTTCCGGAAGCTGTGGAGTAAACGGCTTTCCACCGACCGGCACCCTTACCATGACTGACTGCGATGTTGAATGGAGTTGCACCGGGTTTGTGGTAAAGAGCGGGGCAAGATTTACCGGCACCCGTTCAGAGACCAGGTGTGCAACCAGGCGAATGACTGTCGATACAGGGTCCTGTCCAGGATAACAGGCAGATCTGGCGATGTGGGGGCGACCGGCGAGAATCCGTCCGATCATTCTGCTGCAGGAGCCTCCCGGACCCATCTCCAGGAAGATTCGCACCCCGTCACTGTATGCTGACTCTATGACCGCCGGGTAATCAACCCCACCCAGCGCCTGGGCGAGAATGGCGTCGGCTGCGCTTTCGCGGTCAACATCAAAGGCCCTGCCCCGGGCGCCGCTGTAAAAGGATATGCCCGGTGGGGGTGTGGTTGGGAAGAGATGCAGATCGCGGTAAGGCCCTGCCACCTGTTTCGCAACCTCGCAGTGGACCGTGGTCACACCTGATAGAGGGAAGAAGCGGCATCCGAGCATTGCCACGAGCCGTTTGACTCCCTTTGCATCTCCACCGATCACGCACTCATCCGTGCTGTTGACTATGAGAAGATATACCCTCAATGTCGTGCGGAGGGCATGGCGCACCTCACGGGCAGTTGCTTCCACGACGCCGATGCTCCAGGAAACCTCTTTGTCGTCACTGAACCCCCAGGCGAGTCGCGCAGCGCGGCATTCGCCGGCAAGATCATGGGTGAAGAGCGTCGACGCCTGCATCCGTGCCAGCATCCCGTCACGGTCGCGCCAGGCTCCAAGGGCGAACAAGCCTGCAGATTCGCCGAGACTGTAGCCGATTACCGCCTGAGGCTGCACTCCGAAGGTGCGGATGATGTCGCTGACCGCACATCCGGTTGCCACCTGGGCGAAGATGAATGCCCGGTGATCGTCCCCAAGCTCAGCCTGAGAAGCGCCGTTCCAGAAGAGTTCAGGCTGGAACTGGTCGCGCAGGTGAAGGTTAACGTCATCCTGGCGGCGGAATATCTCCGGCCAGCGGGCAGAGAGCTCACTACCCATGCCTGGGTAGTGATTACCGGAGCCAGGGAAGACGAATCCAAGCTTTGCCTTACTTCCCAGGGGGGTTGAGGAGAAGAAGAGGCGGTCGCGGAGAGATGGTTGAATGTCGGGAACTTTCCCCTCTCCGGCAAGGGCCAGTTTACCCTGTTCCATGAGGTCGCTCAGCTCATCCATGGTCCTGGCAACGAGAGCCAAGGCCAGGGGTTTGCTGTCCGGTGATTCCTCCTGTGCATGCCATTCCCTTGCCAGTGCATACAGAGAAGAAGCGCGATTCGCCTTGGAGCTGCTCCGCAGTAGCCCAAGTTGTTGATCCAGTTCTGCGCGGTTCTCGCCGCTCACCATAAACAGGCATTCGGTTCCAGGGCCGACCGGAGCCTGCAGCTCCAGCGACTCCGCCTTCAGAGGCTTTTCCCACCCTTCGAGAACCAGGTGGCTGCAGTTGCCATCCACGCTGAAAGAACTTATGCCGGCGCGTCGTGCTCCATCGCCCCGATTGCGGAGCCAGTAGCGGGGCGTGCGGGGGAGGTAAAACGGTGAGGGCGTTGAGAACTCGGCAACAGGGTTTTCTGCGCCTCGGCAGCCAGGGATGATTTCCTGGTGCAGGGCGAGGCAGCTACGGACAAATGAGGCGAGTCCCGATGCGGCGCCGCAGTGGCCGATATCTCCTTTGATGCTGCCAACGGCGCAGGATCGTGGCGTGCGAGGAGATATTCCTTCCTCGTGGAACCCGAAGAATGTAGACAGCGCCTTTATCTCCATACGGTCTTCAGCAGGATGTCCGCTTGCATTCGCCTCAAGGTAATCCACTGTTTCATGTTTGAGCCCGGCGTCGGCATAAGCCCTTTCGAGAGCCCTGCAATAGGCATCGGTGCCGGGGAGGAGTATTGAGCCTCCGCTGCTCCCGATCCCACGGATGATTGCATATATCCGATCGCCATCTCGTTCAGCGTCATCGAGTCTCTTGAGAACGACTGCTGCAGCCCCTTCGCCGACCATGCTGCCGTCTGCCAGGGCATCAAAGGGGAGTCCCTGACCTGATCGGGAAAGCGGACGGACTGCATGGTGGCCCAGGACCGCCCGGAGGTCT
>JAYSLX010000145.1:0-2477 GCA_043725245.1 Geobacteraceae bacterium
GACGGCCGTTGCAGTCATGAAAAAGGTGGCGACCAGCGGCGGCATGATCATCCAGGAGTTCGACTTCACTGTAGCCGACCATTTGGGAGTTATCTACGAGGGTGATACCATGTTCGGCTTCTTTGCCAAAGAGGCACTTGCCAATCAGGTGGGTATTCGCGATGCAAAACCGTACCTGCCAACAGCGGCGGAGGCTGAGCGGAGCCGAAGCCTGCCATACCCCGAATATGCCCCGTTCCCGGAGAAGCAGTTAAGGATGATCGACCGGCTCGACCTATTTATCCCGGATGGAGGCCCTAAAGGTCTCGGCTACATTAAAGGTATCAAGGAGGTCGACCCGGATGAGTGGTTCTTCACGGCCCACTTCTACCAGGACCCGGTAACCCCGGGATCACTCGGCCTCGAATCGTTCCTTCAGTTGGTTAAGTTTGCTGCCGTAGAGCGCTGGGGGTGGCAGAAGGGGAACACCCTTGCCGCCGTTGCCCTGCAACGCCGCCATAGCTGGCTCTACAGGGGCCAGATCGTACCAACGAACAGCCGGGTGACGGTAGAGGCATGGATTACCGCAATTGATGATAGCGAGCGTATCCTGACCGCAGACGGCCTCCTCGCCGTTGATGGCCGCCCCATATATCAGATGAACGATTTCACGGTGCAGATGAGATAGAAACTCCGAATTGTTCCGGGTGAATTATGAAGTATTCCAAAGTTTATATCGAATCGTTAGGCTACGAACTAGCACCGGTGGTTATCACATCTGCAGAGCTGGAAGCACGCCTGGAGCCACTGTACAAGGAGCTCAGATTTGTTCCGGGGCAACTGCAGGCCCTGACCGGGATCAGGGAGCGGCGCTGGTGGGAGCCGGGGTATCCGCTTTCCCGTGGCGCCATCGCGGCAGCCAACAAGGCCCTGACCACAAGCAGGGTAAAACCGAGAGAGATCGGTACACTCATCTATGCCGGGGTCTGCCGGGAGCAGTTCGAGCCTGCCACTGCCTGTCGGGTGGCCGCAGGACTCGGCATCAGCGGAAATACCGCGATCTTTGACCTCTCCAACGCCTGCCTTGGTGTGCTGAACGGCATCCTCGAGGTGGCGAACCGTATCGAGCTCGGGCAGATACGGGCCGGCCTGGTGGTCTCCTGTGAGAGCGCCCGGGAGATAAATGACATCATGATCGCCAGGATGCTGACAGAGCGGAAGATGGAACACTTTGCCTCTTCGCTCGCCACCCTTACAGGCGGCTCCGGCGCTGTGGCGGTCCTGCTTACCGACGGTTCATTCGGCACAGGCAGCGGGCAACGCCTCCTCGGCGGTGTAACCCAGGCAGCACCGGAACACCACGGCCTCTGTCTCTGGGGGGTAACTCCTGACGGCAGCGGTGGATATACACAAACGATGTCGACTGATGCGGTAAGCGTGATGAATTACGGGGTGGAGCTTGGCCGCCGCACCTGGGCAGCCCTCCTGCTTGAGATGGGTTGGAAAACCGAAGATATCGACCGGGTCATCTGCCACCAGGTCGGCTCCGCACATCAGAGCGCTATCCTGAAGACCATCGGCATACCCATTGAAAAGGACTTCACCACCTATGAGTTTCTCGGCAACATGGGGACAGTCTCTCTCCCTTTGACAGCTGCCCTTGCCACCGAGAGGGATAGTCTCGTCCCCGGCGACCGGGTTGCCTTCTTAGGTATCGGGAGCGGACTTAACTGCCTCATGCTGGGGATTCAATGGTAAAGACCCTTCTGGAAAACGAGTATCCCTTCACTGGCAGACGACTCGACCTTGACGGTCTCAGCTATCACTATCTGGACGAGGGGAAAGGGCCTCCAGTGGTTATGGTGCACGGCAACCCCTCATGGTCGTTCTACTACCGCAACCTGGTGCTATCCCTGCGGGACCGCCACCGCTGCATCGTGCCTGACCATATCGGCTGCGGCCTCTCGGATAAGCCTGGCGATGACCGCTACGACTACACCCTCACCAGCCGGGTCAATGACCTGGAAAGGCTCATCAACCACCTTGGAATAACCGAAAATATCACCATGGTTCTCCACGACTGGGGGGGGATGATCGGGATGGCCTTTGCTGCCCGCCACCCGGAAAGGATAGGCAGGCTGGTCATACTGAACACCGGCGCCTTCCCGCTGCCAACGACCAAGCCCTTTCCCCTGGGGCTGCGCATCTGCCGCGATACTTGGCTCGGCACCCTGCTGGTGCGGGGAGTGAACGCCTTCAGCGTGGGCGCCTCCCATGTCGGCTGCAAACGCAACCCCATGACCCCCGAACTGCGGGCGCTCTACCAACTCCCCTACGACTCCTGGGCCAACCGCATTGCTACACTCCGCTTCGTGCAGGACATCCCGCTTAAACCGGGGGATCGCACCTTCGATCTGATCAGCGGTGTGGCTGCCGGCCTGGAGCGCTTCAAGGAATTGCCGATGCTCATCTGCTGGGGGCTACAGGACTTCGTATTC
>JAYSLX010000146.1:0-5581 GCA_043725245.1 Geobacteraceae bacterium
CTCCGGTCCCTTAACCGCAACAGATACCGCAGAAGTAAGTGTCTCCAGGTTCCGCCCGGGAACGATCCCTTCCAGCGGCTTGGCAACCGTTGCACAACCGCTCAGCAGACCAAGGCTCAGCATCAGTACAAAGCAGAGCCGCAAAATATGAGGTTTAACGCTATGCATTTTTCTCCTCTACGTCACATAAACCCTTGGCTAACCATGTCAGTTGTCATCGCAATCTGCACCGACAACATCAATGAAGCGATCCACCTGGTAACCCGCTGCAGCAGCACGCTCAATCAGGGACTTCTCAGCATTGCGCAGATCCTTCAGCCGTGCCTGGGCAATCTTTCCGCTCTTTGAAGCGCCAGCCTCATTCATCAGAGAGGTAAGCGTTAGGAACTGTATAAGGAGCTCCCAACGCTCCTTTACGAACCACTCGAAACCGCCGCTTGCGTGCCGGCCGATGAAAGCTGCAACAACCCGGTCGGTGAGAAGGTCCTGCAGCCAATCCTCCTGCTCGTCATGAGGCAGCGCCAGTAGCTCCTGCCAGTGAAGCATTGCAGAGAGCAGCAGCATGATTGAGGGGACGTCAAGGACCGACAGCGGGTCATTCTCACCCCCCCCTTCGGAGTAGAGCTCTTCCCGGAAGGGACGGGAAAGCCCGTATCGTTCGACCAGCTCGGTCGTTGCCGCTGCCGGCTCATCTGCCTCTTCCAGTTCACCGATTCGGTGCAGGCAGAGCCATGCAAATGCCAGCAGGCGCGAGGTATAGCCTGCAGGGGAGATAGATGCCTCGACCTTTTTAAGATGCGCTTCGAGCCAGGCCAGCTCCTTCTTCACCCCGGCAACGATCGGCTGCGGATCCATTGTCAGCTCTGCCTGCTCTGCCAGGGCATCCATGAATGCAGCCAGATCATCTGCAAAGTCGAATCTCACCTTGGCAAGGCTCTTGGCATCGAGTTCCGCAAATGCTTCAGTCAGCAGGCCGCCATGACTATCGAGCAGCTCTCGCAAGAGGTTTATGAGCGCAGCATATCGGAGCTGCTTCACCTCATCATCCATGGAGAGAACCGGCCTCCCCTCCAACTGGTGACAGAGCCTCCCCCAAGTGCCGTATTCGTCGTCCCAGATCTCCCTGAAATCGAGGAAGGCGTGGTATTCGTAGGCCTCCATCTCTACGAACATCCCCTGCTCGCAGAGTTCCCTACCGTTGCGGATATACTCCAGGCCTCCGGCATAGTCACGGAAGATATAATAATGCCTTCCATCCCCCTTGAACCCCAGGGAATCCCCCAGAGTCGTCTGGCGCAGCTCCATCTCTCCGCTGCCGGCCTTGCAGGCAAACGAGGTCGATGTCTTTATCCATCCGGCAGTAGAAGCGAATTTGTTGTGATAGAGAATGATCGCCCGCTGGTCGCCTACACGGTTGGAATAGGCAAAAACATCCTCGTTTACGGCAGTCCCGATCCAGAAATCGTAGAGGACAAAGCTGTGTGCACCGGAAAAAAGCCAGCGCCGACGCATCAGCGGAAAGATCCGCCGCTCGTGCTCCCGTACCAGATGCTCGTCTACCGGCTCATCCCAATAGGCGCGCTTATACTCCATCCCGTACTTCTCGTGCAGCCCCTCCACCTGGCCGTGGCCGAGCATCGGGAGCCCCGGCATGGTCACAAGCAGAACACAGGCGCCGAAGTACTTGTTCTCCTTGCCAAACTGCTCCACCGCCGTCTTCTCATCCGGGTTGTTCATGAAGTTTACGAAACGCTGCAGCACCTGCGGGTTGAACTCAAGGACGTTCTTAATGGTCTGACGGTATTTGGCGTTCTCCTCCATCTTCAGCATGTTCATGAAAGCGCTGTTGTAGACCCGGTGCATCCCGAGGGTCCGGACGAAATACCCCTCCATAAGCCAGAATGCCTCGGCCAGAAGCAGGGTATCGGAGGCCTCACCAGCCACCCGGTCCACCACCTCTCGCCAGAACTCCTCGGGCATGGAGGAATCAAACTGTTCCCGCGTCATGCCATGCTCGGCCCGTGACGGCACCCCCGCATGCCCGGGCTGGGGAAACCAGAGCCTCTGGTAGTGGCGTTTGGATAGGGTCATGGCAGCATCGAAACGGATGATCGGAAACATCCGAGCCACGTGAAGGATGGTGCGAACGGCTGCCTCGCGGACCTCGGGATTGAGATAGTTCAGCTGGGCAGTGTCGTTCCAGGGGGTGCTGGTGCCGTCGTTGCCGTGGTAGATGTAGCGTGTCCTGTTGTCCCGGTGGTCGTAGAGCTTGAAGACCACTGCTGCGTCGCGCCGCTCCCAGTAGCCATCCTCGATATGGATGCTGATCTCGGGTGACGACGACAGGTCAGTCCCGGTAAATTCATAACCGGGATACGGCGGATAGTCGAGCTGCACGAACCAGTCAGGATGTTCGATGATCCATTTCGAGTAGATGCCGGTATGGTTGGGCACCATGTCGCTCGCCAGGCGTATGCCGCGCTTTTGCGCCCGCTCCTTGAGATTCCAGAGCGCCCCCTCTCCCCCCAGATCCTGTGCGATGGCATAGTCAAATAATGAATACGCCGAGGAGATGGCATCCGGATTGCCGCAGAGCTGCTTTATCCGTTGAGATGCTGGAGAGCGCTCCCAGAGGCCTATGAGCCAGAGACCGGTCACACCCCAGCGGGCCAGCCTGTCCAGCTCGGCATCCGGGATCTGATCCAGGCGTTTTATCTCAGTGCCATACTCCTTGGAGAGCTGCCCGAGCCAGACATAGACCATCTTGGCCAAGAGCACGACATTGGGCATCCAGTCGGTATCTGCGGAGAAACTCTCTGGCTCAGGGTAGTAGTCATTGGTCGCGACGGCTCCGTGCAGGCCGAACTCCAGGACATCTATGCTCCCCGGTTCACCGCGCTGGGCGAATACACGGCTCTCCTGTTCGACTACGGCAAAAGCGGTCTGAATCTCAAGAAGCAGCTCTTCCGGCAATACAGCCCGCCAATTGCCCCGGATATACTCCAGCTGGTCGTAGAGTGAATCGGGCGCAGCCCTCAAGGGGAGGCGAAGCAACTCCGGGAGTGTCAGGTCAAAAGGGATCACGCTCGGCGACTTTGAGAGTTCCTTCTCCACTGCAGCTACGGCCTGCCGGTATCGGCTTGTAGCGGTCAACTCCGCGTCATCAAGTATCTCTCTGAAAGTGTCCAGCGAACGGTTTTCTCCAGCCAGCACCAGAAGAAGCATCTCCCTTGCAATCAGCTGTCGCCTCGTAAAAGCCGGATCGTCTTCGTCCAGCCAAAGGGATCCATCTGCAAGCTCTCCACACAGTACAGCCCCCGGTGGGAAGATGCCGCAGAAGCGTCCTGCCAAGTCGGAAAACTCCATTGAGCCGGCAGCGAAACCGGACCGTTGCAGAACCGTTAAGAGAAGCCCCGGATGCTGCTCCAGCAGATAGCGGTCACAGAGATAGCGGTATATCCGGGTAAGCAGCGCATAGAGATTGAGCATGCCGGCCTGAACCGGCGGCAGGGTACGACCGGGCCGCTCGGATAGACGCCGGGCTAGTTCGCGGTAGAACATCACCGGCGGAAGTTTTCTCGCGCGAATGTCAGCCGAAACCTCTGCAAGCCCCATGGCGCGCCAGGCAGCGCTTCTTACCTGAATCTGATACGGGAAATAATCGTTTTTATTATTAATAAAGTCCATGGATCCCTCTGGAATTGGGGGAGAATCAGAGCGGCGGATGATCTGTGGTAACAGTGGAGATTATGCCATACTCAGAGGGATACACAACCCTTAACTTAGCCGTATGGCAGCACCTTAAGGAGTTGCAAATGAATAATTTGGTTAAAATTGCGCTCAGATCTATGTCAAATTTGGCTGAACTGATTGAATCATGAACGACCACCTTGACTCAATACACCCCTGCGAAATACGGAATCAAGAATGGTACTTCTCCCACTATCAGCATAATAATACGCATCCACCTCATCCCCCTGTAACGGCAGCAGACATATCCCGACGAAGCCGCTCCACACGCCACTGCATTACAAGAGTCGACCGTTTAATCGGCTTCAGACGTTCAAGCTGCATCGGCTCAATACCCAACTCCGTCGCCGACATGCCGACAATCCTTACGGCATCCGACCATCCATGCATCCCGGCACCTTCAGGCTTATCCGCCGCAGCTATCAGCGGAAAGAACTCCTCTATCCCAGCTTGCACAGCCCGATCTGCCATGCCGATACGTGTGGCATCCCTCAGCTCTCCCCAACGGTTTGCATTCCCGTGAAGACGGCAGGTTCCTGTAAGTGCCCTTCGAAAGGTTGCGGGCAGACGCAGGCGGTCGCAGAAATTCGGTGCCATGTCGCCCCCTGTCTCTTCATGTCCATGGTGACGCGGATAGAGCGACGGATCAGTCTCCAGCTTGCCTAGGTCATGAAACATGGCGCAGAAACGGGCAACAGGATTGGAGGTCAACGATGACACACGCTCCAATACCTGAAGCGAATGGGTCAGCAGGTCACCCTCCGGATGATATTGCAGTGGCCCTGCAGACACCGCTCGCATCCGGAAGAGTTCGGGAAGGAAATCCGCACCCACCCCGAAATCCAGCATCCTGGTAAAGAAGCGTGCAGGTTCGGGATTCTGGAGGGCCTTCAACATTTCCATACTGAAGCGCTCCTGTGGAATCTCGGCCAGGAGTTCAGACCAGCCCCGTTCCCGGATGAGCCGTTCGGCTTCAGGGGAGATGCGCCACCCCTCAGTCTCGAGCCGAAAAGCCCTGAAGATCCTCACCGGGTCGTCCAGAAATGCGCTGGCACTGCAGGTGCACAGTTGACCGGCCTCCAGATCACTCCTGCCGCCGAGCGGATCGATGAGCTCACCATCCATAGATATCGCCATGGCGTTTACGGTGAAATCGCGCTGGTGCAGATCCTCTGCAATAGTGCCTGCCCCGTCAAGCAGCGTCAATTCGAGTTTGCCGAAAATCGGATGGGATCTGAACCAAATAGAGGCTGCGCTCTTCGCCTCAACCAGGCGAAAACCGAGTGATTTGAGTTCGTGAATCGACAGCTGACCAGCCAGGTCGAGATCATGACTCTCCTTGCCAAGGATGCAGTCCCGCACGGCACCTCCGACCAGGAAAAGCCTGTCGTGGCAATTGTGCGGGAAGAAGCGCTTCAGCTGTTCCAGCACTGACCACAAGCTCTCACTTATGAAAAGCGTTCTGTCCATCCTTACTTCAGATGTTTCTTGATCAGGATCTCAGCGATCTGCACCGCATTGGTGGCCGCCCCTTTCCGAATGTTGTCCGCCACCACCCAGAGGTTTAGCCCGTTCTCGATCGACTCATCCTCGCGAATCCGCCCGACAATGGTCAGATCCTGACCCGCAGCATTGATCGGCATCGGGTAAATCCCCTTGGCCGGGTTGTCCATGAGCTTGCAACCGGGGGCACTCTTGATGAGTTCCTGGGCCTTGGCAACGGTCAGCTTCTCAACCGTTTCGATATTGATTGACTCGGAGTGGCTGTAGAAAACCGGCACCCGCACCGTTGTTACTGTAACGCGGATATCCGCCTCCATGATCTTGCGGG
>JAYSLX010000147.1:0-6012 GCA_043725245.1 Geobacteraceae bacterium
TGGCCGATCTGATTACCCGCCTGAGTAAAGGAGCACGATAATGCATGAGGCCGTGACCCGCATGCTTGCCAAATATGAACCGAAGAGCGTTGACGATTCAGTCAGTGCACTCCGGGAGATTATTCAGGAAGTGGCGCTGCTCGGACTCTGGCGGGCCAAATTTTTTGAGCACGCTGCATTCTACGGTGGTACGGCTCTGCGCATCCTGTACGGACTCGACCGGTTTTCCGAGGATCTGGATTTCTCGCTCCTGACACCATCCCCTGACTTTAATCTGGCGCGGTACTCGGCATCACTTGAAGAGGAATTGCAGGCATTCGGTTTCAACGTCCGGGTTGAGATGGTTGACAAGGCGGTGGAATCTGCGGTGCAGTCTGCCTTCCTTAAGGCGAACACCCGTAATGAACTTCTAGTCATTGAAGCCGGAGAGGAACTTACCGGTAAGGTTGCCGCCGGACAAGTGTTGAAGGTTAAGATCGAGGTGGACACTGACCCGCCGCCGGGATTTTCCACTCAGACCCGCTATCTGCTGCAACCGATACCGTTTGCTGTCCGGAGCTATTCGCTCCCGGATCTCTTTGCCGGCAAGATGCACGCAATCCTCTTTCGCAAGTGGAAGAACCGGGTAAAGGGGCGTGATTGGTATGATTTGATCTGGTATGCCGCCAACCATCCGCACCTGAACTTAGCTCACCTTGAGCAGCGGATGCGTCAAACCGGCCACTGGAGCGGGGATAAAAGTCTTTCACCGGTAGTTTTCACCGATTTACTGTTCGAGGCAATCGACCGGCTGGATGTGAATCAGGCTCGTAAAGATGTGGCGCCCTTCGTCAAAGATCAGCAGACGCTCGCCCTCTGGTCGCACGATTTCTTTCAGGATGTGGCAAGCCGGATTCAGGCTGAATGATAAATATGGAGGTTTCTGTAATGTTCAATGAAGACCTGCTGGCAGCACTTCAGGAATTACTGGAGGCATCAAGTGCCATGACCAGCGGCCAACTCCCCAGTGCGACCCAACTGGAACGATATCATCGTGCTCGCGAATGGGCACAACGACTCCTTGATCGCGAAAATAAGGTAAAAAGTTCTCGATTGTCACCTTAGGAGGAGTTGAAATGAGTAACGTCTTCACCCTTGTTGACGAGCCTCTCATTGAATATGTAATAGACCAAACCGACGGCAAGGAATACGGCGCTGGTGAATATATAGCCGCGTCTGCGAGAGAAATTTCTGAAATTCGCGTGCGGGTTTATGACGCGAGACAAAGAAACGAACCGAATATTATCTGTTCTGCATGTCATCGACCAGCTTATCCTCGAAAAAATGTCAAAACTGGTAAATTTCACTTTGCACACGTTTCAGAGAGTGACAATCAAGATTGCCCTTATAACGATAAAAGACGGCTCGATACATCACGTATTGACAGTATGCGCTACAACGGTCAAAAGGAAGGGCCGGACCATAAACTGCTGAAGAGACTGCTTCGGGCAAGTATAGACTCCGACCCTTTGTTCGCCCCGATTCAAACACGAGAAGAGAAAAACTGGTATGGAGCCACTGATGAAAAGAAGTGGCGGCGGCCTGATATTGCGGCAACACGGTTGCTTGACACTCACAGTAACCTACGAATCGCTTTTGAAATCCAGCTTTCGTCGACCTACCTCAAAGTAATTGCCGCTCGAAGAGAATTCTACCTGAAGGAAAATGCCCTCCTTTTCTGGATTTTCAAAGATGCCTCCGGAGTTAATCCCCTACAGTATCAAGACGATCTTTTCTACAACAACAATTCAAATCTCTTTGTCGTTGATGAGGAAACAGTCCGTAATTCACAGGAGCAAGGCAAACTCTTTTTCAGGTGCTGCTATTATGAACCGTTACTGGCAGGAACAACTGTCAATGATATCTGGCGAGAACGGGTTGTGTCTTTTGATGAATTGACCATCGACACTGAACATCAGAGGGTTTATTGGTTCGATTACAAAGCTGAAAAATCAAAGTTGCTCGAAACAGTTCGGGAAACACTATGGGCACGTGAGGAAGAAGAACTACGGACTCGATATGAGGACTTTTGGAATAGTGTCCATCTTGGAAAATGCGCAGACCCTGAAACAACATACAGACGGCTTAGACATCAATTGTCGAAGCATGACATTGACGTTCCAGAACATCATGGTCGGGAACTGGAACGATTCACACAAATGGTCTACAGCGCTAAAGCTGGTGAAGGTTATTTGACCGGCCTCAAAACTCTTCTTGAAGTAGCCAATAACTCATATCTCTACGGGAAACCATTCTTGTGGTACTTTGGGCGTGTTTTACAGCATTACGGAACTTGGGATAAGCTGCTCACCCAAGATAAAAACGCTGAGCAACGAAAGAAAATGACTGGCAAAAAGCATGAAAGCTGGAAAGAAAAAGGGAAAATTATCAAACAGAAGATCGATGCCAACGATCCTGATTTCAAACAGAACCGAAGTTTCGACAAACTATTTGCACTCTTATTTCCTGAAATTACATTACCTTCTGCAAACAGTTGAAATATAGTGACAACAAGGGCTACCAGATCAGGCGGTGTTTCCAGGTCTGATGACCCCTCTGGAAAACAGAGAAAGGAAAATGCAATGAAAGTGTTTCGAGACTTATTTATTCACCTTAACGGATTCAGTATCGATTCCCTTATAGATTTGTTTACTGAAAAATGTGTCAATAACTGGCAAAGGGCTCTGGATCGTGAAAAAAAATCCGGAATCATTGGTGAAAAGGCCTTCAGCTTTGAACATACACAAGGTGATGATCTTGAGAGGGCAGGACTGTCCTTGTTTCAGAAGAATGGAGACACATGGTATGTTCCGAACATTATCCCCCTTGATAGCAGCGAGCTTTCCCATGACCAGTACAACAAGATTCTGGAAAATTTTCTTGAAACCATTGTACGTCCGTCTATCACAGGGCTTCCGGTAACAACCAATTTGACAGGAGACATATTATTTCTGAAGGATGTTGTCGGTGAAGATGTGGCAGCGTTGCTCCATAAGTTTTCAGTGTTGGCGAATAAATCAACCGGAAGCTCTCATCCGTGTGATCGGAATCGCTGGTTTGATTTCCTCATCGCCGTTCAGAGAAAGCATATATCTTTTAATACTGACTTACTGATCAATTCACTGATGGAAGATGGCTGGTCAGAGGACAGGGCTCATGACCTTGCAATTGAGTATGAATTTGCGATTGGTCTTCTTGATTATAAAGAAGGCAAATGACTATGTTCATCGAAGTTGATGAGATGTGTACTGCTATTACAGCTAAGCCGGCGCCGGTTCTTTTTCTCGACACATGCACCATATTGGATGTGCTCCGTGCTCCATGCCGGGAGACAATTCCCGTAGAAGAGATTTCGGCGGCCATGGCTTTGATAAGTATGAACGGACAGCCTACTCCCGGTGTATGGCTTGTGACGAATGAAACTGTTCATGGTGAATGGACTGCCAATCTCGATACCGTCAAAACCGAGTTGGAAAGAGAATCGAAAAAAATTGAGAGGCTTCGCTCCAGGCTTGTCGATTCTGTCGATATCGTCTATGGCAGAACGCACGAAGTCGGTCACCGAGTTGAACACCTCAAACTTTCAGAGCATCTTGAGAACCTTTCAAGGCAATTGGTTTCCGTCTCACAGAAGGTAAAGATAGCCGATTCGCATAGCCTCAATGCTATGAACAGGGTCCGAAAGTATATTGCTCCAGCGTGCCGTGGCAAACAAGAGGCAAAGGACTGTGAAATATTCGAGGCTTTTCTTGATGTAGGTCGAACGCTACGATCCAAAGGATTTGCAGCCTCCCTCTGTTTCGTGACAGCCAATTCTGATGACTACGGAAAACCCACGGAACCAAAGAATCCGATCGGCGCTGAGTTGCTGGGCATAAATGCCCGGTATGTCGGGTCGTTAACCTGGGCAATGGCTGTGGTCGAAGGCCGCGTAGACTAATTTTTTTCCTCCACATAACTCAAATAAAAAAAGGCGACCACAAGGGCCGCCTCTATCCAGGCCGGACGGGTATCAGGCCTGAAGACTCTAGTAGGGTTTCACTCCCGAAAGAATGGCAAGAACCTCGAATTCGCCTCCGACAATGTTGCTCCGGTGCAGCGCCTTCTCAAACTCCTCCCAACTCAGCGTGAATTCCCTACCGTTGATACGTGCTCTGACTGACATGACTCTATCCCCCTTGATGTAGTGTTGGTGGCCCAAAAGGGCTCCCTACAACCACCGTCTGTACGGTGGCTCTAAGGAACCCTCTTGAGCCGTGGGGGAGGAGTCGAGGGAGGACGCATCAAGCGTCACTCCCCCGTTATTTATAAGAGTCCCTGTTCAACAAAGCTCAGGAACTGGTCATCGCCAACAATGATGTGATCCAGAACCCTGATACCGAGAATCTCGCCACTTTCCTTGAGACGCTTGGTGATGGCGATATCTTCACTGCTGGGTGTCGGGTCACCTGTAGGATGATTATGTACGAGGAGCACGGCCGCCGCATTTGAGAGGCATGCCGTTTTGAAGACCTCGCGACTATGGACAATGGCCTGGTTGAGTGACCCGATCGACACGCGATCAAAGCAGACAATCCGGTTTTTGCCGTCCAGATGCAGAACAATAAAGTGTTCCTTCGTCTCCAATCTGAGATCCCGGAACATCTCAAATACCTGTTGAGGCTGCGTAAACCGCATTGACACCCACTGCGGGGCATCATCTCTGACAACCTCGTTGCGGTAACGGGCTTCGATTGACTTTATGAAGATTCTTTTTGTTGTCGGTGCTGCTGGTTCTCCGAAGAGATCGAGATTCATGTCCGCCTCCTGAAATATTGAGGGCGGACTCCCCCCGGGGGCAGTGTCCGCCCCCATAGTGTTAAAAGTTATTGATTCAGGTTACTGGAGGGCCAGCACGGCCTCCCGGAAGCTCACCACATCCAGCGCCATAACAGCGCTGATGGAATCCCATGACCGGTTACAGACAAAACAGTGGACATGGTTGTCATACAGGGCCATTGACGGATTGCTGTCCTCATGAAATGGACAGCACCGGTGCCTTCCCTTGGGGAAGTCGATGATGCTGGTTATGGGATACTGCCGGGCCTGGTCGATCATCTCCGGGGTAATTCCGCCGGGGTTCTGCACCGTCTCCTTGCCGTTGACATGGTTGAGGAGCGCCGTCGCCTCCCTTTTCAGGGGACGCAGCTCCTTTTCTTGGTCTCTGATGAGGGATTCGGACAGTGCCTTGATCAACGGGTCGCGACTGCGTTCTATCCGCCGTCGTGCTCCCCAGATTTCGCGCTCCAGATGTTTGATATTCGGCTGTAGGAAGGCCAGGCGACGCATGATAGCGTAACGTTCCGACACTCCTATTTCACGTGCAGCCTGTAACGTCGCATTCAGGGTCATGGCGTTTCTCCTCTCAGTCACGCAGCCGTTCGTCCCAGCAGCACTCGCTGATGAAGTGGGCGTAGTCGTCCCGCTGGTACAGGATGCGTGCTGAAGCCTGCGGAATCATGTTGCCGCAGCCGACACATTTGACTGCGCGCTGAAGCGGACTGTTCGGGGCATTCAGTTCCCGGATGAAGGTTTCGTCGCATTCCTGGCAGTCATACAGTTCCCGGTCGACCCCCAACAGGGTATCGGTACGGGTGACGTCCAGAAAGCAGCCGCACACCGGGCAGCCGAGCTGGCCGGTATCGCCTTGTTCCGCGAGCCGTTCATGGTTGTAGTTGTTGCGGGCGACGCGGAGATTTTCTTCAAAATCGATCTCCATCCGCTCACAGAAGTGCATCATGTCGGTAAACAGATCCTTCACGTCGTCTTCATCGCCATCGAAATCCCGGCTTTCGAGAGTCAGGCAATATGCCTGCATTACCGTGTCGATCCTTTCGGCACGTTCCTCATTGGTCGGCTCTTCTGAATGTTGTTCAAGAGGGCTCATGTCACCACCCCCTCGTATTCATTTGATCAAGCACCATTCCCAAGTCG
>JAYSLX010000148.1:0-16960 GCA_043725245.1 Geobacteraceae bacterium
GTAGGAGATGACATTGCCTGGATCAAACCCGGTCCCGACGGGCAGCTGTATGCAATCAATCCCGAATATGGTTTTTTTGGCGTAGCACCCGGTACTTCTGCCAAATCCAACCCCAATGCCATGGCATCCTGTGCAGCTAACAGCATTTTCACAAACGTGGCTCTGACCCCTGATGGTGATGTCTGGTGGGAAGGGATGACCGATACCCCTCCTGAGAAACTGACCGACTGGCAGGGGAACGAGTGGACCCCCGGATGCGGAAGGAACGCCGCCCATCCGAACTCCCGTTTTACCTCTCCTGCCAGCCAGTGCCCTTCAATCGATCCGGAATGGGAGAACCCCAAGGGTGTTCCCATCAGCGCCTTTGTATTCGGCGGTCGGCGTAACACTGTTATCCCGCTGGTCTATCAGGCCTTTAACTGGAGTTTCGGCGTCTATCTTGCCGCCACCATGGGTTCTGAAACCACTGCTGCCGCAGTAGGCAAAGTTGGTGATGTCCGGCGAGACCCCTTTGCCATGCTGCCATTCTGCGGCTATCATATGGCCGATTATTTCCATCACTGGCTACAGGTTGGACGCATGACCCATCAGCCACCTCGCATTTTCAGTGTCAACTGGTTCCGTAAAGATGCTGATGGCAAATTCCTCTGGCCAGGTTTCGGCGAGAATATGCGGATACTGAAGTGGATTGTGGACCGGGTTAACGGTCACGCTGCAGCAGTTGAAAGCCCTCTGGGCTGGATGCCCCGCCACGAAGATCTTGACTGGACAGGCCTGGATAGCGTTTCTCGTGAGCAATTCTATGATCTTATGTCGGTAGACCGTGGTCAATGGAAGGATGAAATCATCTCTCACGAGGAACTCTTTGTAAAGATGTATGATCGCCTTCCCAAGGAGTTCACGTATATTCGTGAGTTGATCCTTTCAGGGCTGTGGCGTTCGCCTGAGCATTGGGAGCAGTTTGACCCAACATCCGAAGAAGGCTATAACGACTGAGGCAGTAAGGTCTTGTCATTGCCTGGCCTGCTAGGAAGGCGATAATCGGGTAACGGCTAATAATCAATCAAAATGCAGTAAGATGGGCGGCACTTCCGGGATACGACGGTTTGCCGCCCTTTTTTATTCAATACGTTATTCCGGCTTGAAGCAGAACCTTTTGCCTGTAAACTTATAGGATAATCAAACATCATAGGCGAGGTGTCCGGATGAAATTGAATGATATAACAAGGGGAACAGGGCTCGAGGGGCATGGCATAACCAACGCAAATCTGATCTACTGGACTCCCCCTACGGCAGTCCTTTATGAACAGATCATCAAGCGCGGGGAGGGGTTGGTCACCCATCTTGGCGCAGTGGCAGTCAAGACAGGTCACTATACCGGACGGGCAGCAAACGAGAAATTCATTGTAGACGAGCCCTCCTGTCACGATTTTATCAACTGGGGGAAGGTTAACCGCCCGTTTGATCCGGCAAAGTTCGACGGTCTTTACAAGCGGATGCTCGCCTATCTGCACGGCAAGGACCTGTTCGTTCAGGACTGCTTTGCAGGTGCAAGTCCGGATCATCGCCTTCATGTGAGGATTATTACCGAGAAGGCATGGCATTCACTATTCGCACGCAATATGTTCGTCAGAGCCACTGCCCAGCAGCTTGAATATCACCAGCCTGCCTTCACCGTCATTGATATGCCGGCTTTCCATGCCATTCCTTCGGTTGACGGAACCAATACCGAAACATTTATCATTGTCAACTTTGCCAAGCGCCTGATTATTATTGGTGGCACAAGTTATGCCGGAGAGATCAAAAAGTCGATCTTCACTATCCTTAACTACCTTCTTCCCCATGAAAAACAGGTAATGTCGATGCATTGCTCGGCCAATGCCGGTGAGAAGGGTGATGTGGCAATCTTCTTCGGCCTTTCCGGTACCGGAAAGACAACTCTGTCAGCCGATGCCAAGCGCCGGCTGATCGGTGATGACGAGCACGGTTGGGATGATAACGGGGTCTTCAACTTTGAGGGCGGTTGCTATGCCAAAATCATCAAGCTCTCCAAGGAGTCGGAACCCGAGATATATGCCACAACCCGGCGTTTCGGCACTATTCTGGAGAATGTCGCCATCGATACGGTCAGCCGTCGCATTGACCTGGATGACGACTCCTTTACCGAGAACACCCGTGCCTCGTATCCGATAACCCACATCCCGAATGTTGTAAATTCCGGGATGGGCGGGCACCCCTCCAATCTTATCATGCTGACCTGTGATGCGTTTGGAGTGCTCCCCCCTATTGCACGGCTAACCGCAGACCAGGCCATGTATCACTTCCTCTCGGGATACACAGCCAAGGTGGCCGGCACCGAGGCTGGTGTTACCGAGCCACAGGCTGCATTCTCGGCCTGTTTCGGCGCACCTTTTATGGCTCTCCATCCGTCGATCTATGGGGAGCTCCTCAAGCAGAAGATTGCCAGGCATCATGCAGGCTGCTGGCTTGTGAATACCGGCTGGAGCGGGGGAGGCTATGGAGTGGGGAGTAGAATGAAAATATCCTACTCGCGGGCTCTTGTTAATGCAGTTATCGATGGCACTCTGGTGATCGGAGAGTTCGCAAAAGACTCTTTTTTCGGGCTTGATATTCCAAAGGCGTGCCCCGGAGTTCCGGCCGAAGTGCTGAATCCGCGCAATACCTGGGGTGACAAGGCTCAATACGACGAGGTCGCAAAGATGCTGGTCGAACGTTTTCGAAAGAACTTTGAGCAGTACAAACAGTATGTTTCTGAAGCGGTTGCCAGGGTTCTCTGATCTCGGAGAAACCAAGGGCTTCTTGCGGAAGAGAGGAGGGTCCCCATGAATAGGAAAAGAGATGTCTGGGGCCTCGCATCGGAAGGATTGGAGACGGGGTACTCCGTTTCCACTCTTCTGGAGCAGCGGGGGGTATCACGTAGAGATTTTCTGAAATTCTGCACAGCCATGTCGGCAGCCCTGGCACTACCACCGGCCTTTGCTCCAAGGATTGCACAGGCACTGGATGAGGTAAGGCGGCCGACTTTGGTATGGCTGGAGTTCCAGAGCTGCACCGGCGACACAGAGGCGCTCCTGCGAGCCTCCAGCCCTACGGTTGCTGAGCTCATTCTTGACATTCTCTCTGTCGATTACGCCGAGACGATCATGGCGGCTGCCGGCCACCTGGCCGAGGCCAATCTGGACAAAGTGGTCAAGGATGAGAAGGGGAAATACATCGTAGTGGTCGAGGGCTCCATTCCGATGAAGGATGACGGAGTCTACTGCTGTATTGCCGGCAGGACAGCGCTTGACCGGGCGCGCGAGGTCTGTGGCGGGGCCTATGCAACCATCGCCGTTGGCACCTGTGCATCTTATGGTGGGATACCTGCAGCTGCTCCCAACCCTACCGGGGCGGTAGGGGTCAAGGAGGCTGTCCCCGGCGCAACGGTGCTCAATCTCCCCGGCTGTCCCCTGAATGCAGATAACCTGACCGCCGCCATCGTCCATTTCCTCCTCTTTAAAAAACTTCCTGCGCTGGATAGTGTCGGGCGGCCCCTCTTTGCCTACGGAAAGAGGATACACGACAACTGCGAGCGCCGTCCGCATTTCGACGCAGGTCAGTACGTTGGGATCTGGGGAGACCAAGCTCATCGCAGCGGCCATTGCCTCTACAAAATGGGGTGCAAGGGGCCCGAGACCTACCACAACTGCCCTTCTCAGAGATATAACGAGAAGACCAGCTGGCCGGTGGCGGCGGGGCATGGTTGTGCCGGCTGCTCGCAGCCCATGTTCTGGGACGCTATGGGTCCACTCTATAAACGACTCCCCAATGTGCCCGGATTCGGCATCGAAACGACTGCAGACAAGATCGGTCTGGGGATAGCTGTAGGTACGGCAGCTGTCTTTGCAGCCCACGGCGTGATCAGTGCCGTTCGTGGTGAAGAGAAGATGGAAGGCAAGAAGAGGGAGGATTGAGACATGGCAAAGATCGTCGTTGACCCAATTACCCGGATAGAAGGACACCTGCGGATCGAGGCAGAGGTGAACGGTGGGAAGATAACCGATGCCTGGAGCAGCAGCACGATGTTTAGAGGGATCGAGAAGATCCTCAAGGGACGAGACCCCCGCGACGCCTGGTATTACACCCAGCGCTTCTGCGGGGTCTGCACGACAGTCCACTCCATAGCTTCCATCCGCGCTGTTGAGAACGCGCTGAATATCAAGGTTCCCCCCAATGCAGAACTGATCAGAAATATTATTATGGGGATTCAGAACGTCCAGGACCATGTCATACATTTCTATCACTTGCATGCCCTTGACTGGGTGGACATCACCTCCGGACTCAAGGCCGACCCGGCACGAACCGCATCGCTCGCAGCCTCCCTTTCCGACTGGACTCTCAACTCGCCGACTTACTTCAAAGGGATTCAGGAGCGGCTGAGAGCCTTTGTCGCAAAGGGGCGCCTCGGACCCTTTGCCAACGCCTATTGGGGGCATCCGGCCATGAAACTCCCCCCTGAGGCGAACCTCATGGCCACCGCTCACTACCTGGAGGCCCTGGAGTGGCAGAAGGACGTGATCCGGATTCACGCAATCCTCGGGAGCAAAAACCCTCATCCACAAACATTCCTGGTCGGGGGGATGGCCATCCCGCTTGATCCCGACTCACAGAATGCACTTAACGCCGACAAGCTTGCAGAGATCAGCGGGCTGCTCAGAAAGGCGAAGGAGTTCGTGGAAAAGGTATACATCCCGGACCTGCTGGCGGTCGCCTCATTTTACAAGGAGTGGGCAGGTATCGGTGGAGGTGTGGGGAACTACCTCTCCTACGGGGAGTTCCCTGACCCGGGAAGCGGCAGGCTTTTCTTCCCTTCGGGGATCATACTCGGGAAGGACATCAGCAAGGTCCACCCTGTTGATCACAAGAAGATCGCCGAATACGTTGACCACTCATGGTATGACTACAGTTCGGGACAGGGCAAGGGGTTCCACCCTTGGGATGGCGAAACAGAGGCAAAGTACACCGGTCCGAAGCCCCCCTACCAGTATCTCGATACCGACAGAAAGTATTCCTGGGTCAAGGCACCCCGCTACGAGGAGCGACCGATGGAGGTGGGCCCTCTGGCAAAGCTCCTGGTTGCCTATGCTTCGGGCCATAAAGCGACCCAGGCAGCAGTAGGGAGCGTGCTCAAGCACCTCAACGTCGGCCCCGAAGCGCTTTTCTCAACACTGGGAAGGACCGCGGCTCGGGGTCTCGACTGCCTGATCACTGCCCAAGAGCTTCCCAACTGGCTTAACCAGTTGCAGGACAATATCGGTAAGGGTGACCTGCGTATCCACGCCAACGAGAAGTGGGATCCGGCCACGTGGCCGACCGAGGCGGCGGGATACGGTTTTCATGAGGCGCCGCGCGGTGCACTCGGGCATTGGATACGGATAAAGGAGCAGAAAATACTCAACTACCAGGCAGTGGTCCCCTCAACATGGAATGCCTCCCCAAGGGATCACAAGGGGCAGCGAGGGCCTTACGAGGAGGCGCTCATAGGTACCCCGATCGCCGATCCGAATCGGCCTCTGGAGATCATCAGAACCATCCACTCCTTTGACCCCTGCCTTGCCTGTGCAGTACATCTGATGGACGTGCGGGGGGAAGAGATCATCCGGGTAAGCGTGAAGTAAGGCCGCGGATGCTGCAGCGCGCCAAGGAGGTGCTGCCATGTCAAAACTCGTCATCAAGTATGTCTGGGAGATTCCGGTCAGAGTCACCCACTGGTTGAATGTGCTCCTCATCCTGACCCTTTCGGTTACCGGTTATCTGATCGGAAATCCGCATACATTTGCCCAAAACCCGTCACAATTTGTCATGGGCTGGATCCGTTTCATACACTTTACCTGCGCCTACACCTTTGCCATCGGCCTTGTGGTACGTATCTACTGGTCGTTTGTCGGCAACAAATACTCCAGTTGGCGCACCTTTTTCCCCTGGGTGACGGCTGATGGCCGGCGGAAGATCTGGGCAACCTTCAAGTATTACTCCTTCTTTTCCCGGAGACTCCCGCACGTCGTTGGGCATAATACGCTGGCTGCAACCACATATTCGGTGGTGATGGCTCTCTATCTGATGATGGTGATGACCGGGTTTTCCCTCTATGCAGAGCATGTAAACAGAGGGGTTCTCCATGCCATGTTCGGCTGGATCGGTGCTATAGTCCCCAATCAGTCGCTACGGCTTGTACATCACATGGGGATGTGGTTGCTGCTCGGTTTTGCCATCCATCATGTCTACAGCAGCTGGTTGATGGACATCAAGGAGCGGGGGGGAGTCATCTCCAGCATGTTCAGTGGCTACAAATCTGTGGAAGAGGATTAGGGGTTTGTCCATCCTGGTGCTGGGGATCGGCAATATCCTTATGTCGGATGACGGTATCGGCGTGCGAGTGGTGCAGAGGTTGGCTGCAGCATACCGGTTCCCGAAGGGGGTTACCCTGTTGGATGGGGGGACACTGGGCCTTGACCTGCTCCCCAGGCTGGAGGGGGTTGAGCGCCTGCTGGTGGTTGATGCGGTTGACTGCCATGGCGAGCCTGGCACACTTATCCGGCTTGCCGGTGAAGAGGTGCCGGTGGCCCTTGCCACCAAGGTTTCTCCCCACCAGATGGGGCTCAAGGATCTCATTGCAGTTGCAGAACTGCAGGGTATAAGGCCACGGGAGATCGTGCTGGTTGGGGTCAAGCCGGCCTGCATCGAGATGGATATGCAGCTCTCGACTGCCGTAGCCGCAAGCTTTGACCTGCTTGAAAAAATGGTTCTTCTTGAGCTTGAGAACTGGGGGATTACACCTGATCTGTTGTGATGTTAACCCGACTGCTATTGATGTCTGTTACACCCAAGCCTACTGTTGATAAAGATACTTCTGAAAGCCCGCGAACACCTTCCCAATCTCGCCCGGTGGCCTTCCCAGATCGGCTACGGCATCAGGTATAGAGTCGTGGTACTTGAGTTTAAGTAACGGAGTCAGTTTGGTCTGGTCAAGCTCCTCCACTCCAACGCTAACGTAATGGGCTAAAACGAAGTTGAGGAAGGCTTGTAGCCTGTTGTTGAAGTGCTGCGTGATGATGACTCTGGCTTTTGCCGCCCGTTTTTCGCGGGTGAGCGGTGCCAGTGCATAGGCCACATAGGCCAGCACGTCGAAGAGGTCGCTCTTCTCCGCCTCGATAATATTCTGCATCTCTGCCAGTTGATCCCTGCCAAAGCCTTTTTCTTCGAGCCCCTCCAGTAGTTTCTTGCGCGTATCCGGCCGGCTCCACAGGTTGCGGAGTTCTTCTTCGTCCTTGAAAAACTCAGGCAACTTGCCAAAAAGCGCCTCCATGAACTGCTGCGCCGACATGGGTGTGCCGTCCGGGTGCCAGAAGCTTGTTACCATCATGTGCTGAATGGTCCGTTCCTTACCGTCGGCAAGTTTCACCTTCGCCTTCTTCTTGCACACACAGGGGCGCTGGCCGCATTTCGGGCACGACTCCTTTTCACATACACAAGGCCGTTCTCCGCAGACCGGGCATGGTTGCGGTTGTGGCTTTTCGCATTGACAGGGGTAACAGCTGCATTTCGGACAGGTTTCCGGTTCAATCGGGTCCCCGTCCCACTCCGGATCGCTGAAGTGGTGGTGCGCTTTCACGAAATCGTAGATCGTGAAGTAGTCTTTGCCTTTGAAGAGTCGCGTTCCGCGTCCGATGATCTGCTTGAACTCGATCATAGAATTGATCGGGCGCATCAGTACGATGTTGCGGATGTTACGGGCATCCACGCCGGTCGAAAGCTTTTGTGATGTGGTGAGGATGGTCGGAATGGTCTTCTCGTTGTCCTGAAAGTCACGCAGGTGCTGTTCTCCCAGCGCCCCGTCGTTGGCCGTCACCCGATGGCAGTAACTCGGGTCGGTGCTGCTCTTCATCTGGTTGATGAGGTCGCGCACCGCTAGAGCGTGATCCTGAGTGGCACAGAACACCAACGTCTTTTCCCGCTGATCGATTCTCTCCATGAAGATTTCGACCCGCTTCTTCTCCCGCTCCTTGATCTCGATGATCCTGTTGAAGTCCGGTTCCTTGTAGAGCTTGCCGTATTCGACCTCTCCTTCCATCACACAGTCATCAGCCGTATAGACGTAGTCATCGAGGGTCGTGGCTATTTGTCTCACCCGGAAGGGCGTAAGATAACCGTCGTTGATCCCCTCCTTGAGTGAGTAGATGTACACCGGTTCGCCGAAGTAGTCGTAGGTGTCTACGTTGTCCTTGCGCTTGGGAGTAGCTGTTAGGCCGAGCTGCACTGCAGGTGCAAAGTAATCGAGGATGTCGCGCCATGTGCTCTCGTCGTTGGCTCCGCCCCGGTGGCACTCGTCTATGATAATAAAATCGAAGAAGTCCGGTTGATACTCGCCGAAATAAGGCGATGGGTGGCCGTTCTTAGGTGGGCCGCTCATGAAGGTCTGAAAGATGGTGAAGAAGATGCTGCCGTTCTTAGGTACCTTGCCCTTCTTGCGGATCTCCTCAGGCGCGATGCGTACCAGCGCGTCTTCTTGGAATGAGGAAAAGGCATTATAGGCTTGGTTGGCAAGAATGTTTCGGTCGGCAAGGAAGAGGATACGTGGTCGGCGGGATGGCTCGCGGCTCAGGTTCCAGCGGCTGTGGAAAAGCTTCCATGCTATCTGAAACGCGATCATGGTCTTGCCCGTGCCGGTGGCGAGTGTAAGGAGAATGCGCTGCTTCTCCTGCGCGATGGCTTCCAGTACCCTATCGATGGCGATGTCCCGGAAGTACCGTTCCCCCAGGGTGCCTCCCTTGTCATCGAAAGGGACTTCAGCAAAACGGTCGCGCCAGATGTTTTGTGTGGAGAAGGTGCGGTCCCACAACTCTACCGGCGTCGGATAGTGGGCCAGTTCGCCTTCGGCACCGGTTAGCATGTCGATGCCGTAGATGCTTTGCCCGTTGGTCGCGTAGGTGAAGCGAACTGCCATCTTTGCAGCGTAATCCTTAGCCTGCCCGACCCCTTCCGTAAGAGGCTTGTCCCACGGCTTGGCCTCCACCACGGCGAGCTTGTGGTTACGATACACCAAAACGTAATCAGCGATCAGTGGTTTACCGCGCCGTCCAAGGCCTTCAATCCGGCCCGGCGTGATGGGATATTCCCGCAGGATGCGGCTCCCATCTGCCACGCCCCAGCCTGCCGCTTTCAGAGAGGGGTCGATATGTTCGGCTCGGGTTTCGGCTTCGTTCACCTACACCACCTTTTGCATGGCTTGGATGCCAATCACTAACGAAAAATCTCGCCAGAATTTTTGATGAATTCGAGGAAATTGATACAAGGGACGTTAACTTCTTTCATGGAACAGACGGCTGGGATTTTTTTCTTGGTGGGTTCTTTGGGTAACGTAGTTTGTCGTTCTTCGTCCGATATCAATTCGGCACTGTATGCTCTTGCTGTTGCGATGATAAGTAAATCATTTTCTCCAACACCCTTGGGATGATAGTTGTCATCAATAATGCCAACCAGTTTTTTGATACGCATGGCCTCTTGCACAATTACATTATTGATTTCAACCAGTTCAATGTCCTTATCCTTGAGCCAGTCTGCACACTCAGGCGTTTTGTTTGCAACTTCTTCAAACGCCACGCTTGGCATTGCCAGTCTTTTCTCATCAATCTGTGTTGCCATCCACTCCCAAAGGCCCGGAAACTGACGTATCGGATAGTTATCCCATGCGTAGATCATTGATGACGCATCAAAGACCGGCATAAAGATTCTCTAGCCGATGCAGGTCTTTAATCTTCAGGCTGTCGAGATACGTGCTTGCCTTTGCAAGTGTGATATGACGGGCATTCAGAGCATCCAGTACCGTCCGTACAAAAGTGTCGCCGAACATATTCTTGGGTTCACGAAAGCGGTACCGGATTCCTCCTTCTGTTTGCGGGAAAACCAAATTTGCACGCCATTGCCGATAAGCGGTGTATTGGTTTTGCGGCAGACGACCTTCATCCATCAATCGCCGCAATATCACCTCAGCACTGACACCCCACGCTTTACGTTGCAGTGCAAGCCAATCGTCGTATTGAGATACCTCGTGTGGTCGTTCTGCATCCCGGATGTCCGCCAGAAAATCATTCGGCACCAGCAGATGACCAGCAAACGCATTGACATCACATTCGCGGCCTTGAGGAGACTGAAAGTCATCTTCGTCATCAATCGAACTGGTTTTATGAATTAACAGGTGCCCTAGTTCATGCATGAGCGTGAACGATTGCTGAGTATCCGAAGACTGCTTTTTAATGACAATCACCGGACAGGTCGAATCGTACAGAGTGAAACCGAGAATCGGGTTCTGCTTGGGAATCTGCCACTTCCCGTTGTAGCCATTACTGCGAAATACCAGCATACCCTGTGCTTCAACCGCTTCGCGGTAGGAATTAAAGTTATTTTCTTCAGCTAACCCTAACCATTTACGTGCAATACGGGCAGCCTCTTGCGGTTTTTTACGGGTTAGTTCTGGTGGGCTGAACTGTAACTGTTCCGATTCATCCAGGTCTTCACGAAGACTCAGATAGACAGCCCGCTGGTTTTCCACCCGTTCAATCAATTTCTTGAGGTTAGTGGACAACTCTGGTTTCTGGTTGGCAAGAGTTCTGAATTGTGGCGTATGTACCTTTGCCTCATCAACCGCCCCAGACTCCAGAAAGAACAGTACTCCCCGGCCAAAATATTCGGCAACCTTACGCAACTGGTTGAACGTTATGCCATCTTCGCCCGCCATCACCCGTTCGATGCTGGTCACCGCGATGTTGAGTTCAGACGCAAGATCGCCAGGAGTGATGCCGTAATCGGCACAACACCAGGCAATACGTTCCGGATTTATCGACTGTATACGTTCCATGACTGAGTCATTATATCTGCGCTGTGTGATTACGCAAGGTTCTTGCTACAGTGAACCCGTGAAAGCCTGGTGCAGCAGCGATTTTTTCAACTGGTCGAGGGCGGCGAGCTTTTGCTGGTAGATGGCTTCTAGGCGTTGGGTTTCTTCGCTTACTGCGTTGAGTCTGACTGCGGTAGCCTGCTGAATTACAAGCGGCACTCGCGGAACTTGAAAACCGCGTAGCACCTTTAGCGAAACGGTTTTTTGGGCTGTCCCTGTCGCGCCGTCGTTTGCCTGACTTAGGACTTGCGGCGACATTAGCAGATAGTAAAGCCACTCACTGCTCACCTCTTGTTTTGGGCGAACTAACCCAATGTGGCGCTGGAAGCAGAACTCTCGATGCTCACTAATCAGAACAGGAATACCAAACGAACCAGTGACGGTATAAAGAACGTCCCCTTTCATCGGCTTCTTATGATACTTCAAGCGGTCGAAGTAATCTCTCGAAACCATGAACGTATCAGAAAAGTCGATTGTGCGGGTGTCCTTGGTAACATTTCCGATTGTTACGAAAGGAACACCACTCGAAGCCTTGGGTGGCGGCATGTGGTCGCCATCTGTAATGTCAGTAGCTAAGTCTGCAAGTGAGGCCAATTCTCCAGTTTCCCAAGCATCAGCAAAGACCGACTGCAGGTGACTATCAAACAGTGCGCGGGCGTTTTGGAGGTTCTTTTCGGCGTTGGCTTTAGCAGCGGCGATGTCATCAAACGCTTCGTTAATAATGCCTACAATGCGCTGCTGATCGGTGATTGGTGGGATTGGAATTTTCAGGGCGGCAAGTTTTGATGCGTTAAATCCACCTTGTGCGCTTCCCGCAACCCCCTCTTGAATCGATTTCCAATAACCTGCTGTTTGGAAGAACAGAGAAACAAACTCAGGTAACAAATTATTTTCATGCACCCGTAGACGAATCAAATATGATGCGAACACCGATTCGGGAGGCTCGGCAACAAGAAAACTTTTACCTGTCGTTGCACCAGTTCGTGCAAAGACAATATCACCAGTAGCTAATCGAAACTTTGGCAGATCAGGAGAGTTAATTTTGCAGTAAGGTACGCTATCCCAATTTACTTGGTCGTTTTGAATATCCGTAATTCGGAGAAAACGTGGGCCAATAGGTTCACTGGATGCGCTTTCAGTATAGCCGTAGTTAATCGCCGAAACTGCTCCAAGTTCTTTTTTCTCCCAGCCATGTTTCATAGTAACGCCCTGATGTTAGCCAGCACTTCCGCACTCTCAGCATCCAGCGCAGCTATTTCGTCCATGATTTCTTGTGGGGTGCGGTGGATGATTACCTCGCCACCATCAGGATTTTTTACTGACAGGTCATAGGTGGTAGTGTCAATGCCTGTAACATCAACGCTCCAACTTTTCGGGGAACCGGCAAAGGTCTTTTGCAGTTCGATAAACTCAACCATGTCAGTATCATTGAGCGGGTTGGTCTTACCCATGTTGCGACCTACGTCAAGCGAGTAGTACCACACCTTACGGGTAGGTGCTCCCTTCTCGAAGAACAGCACAACGGTCTTGACCCCCGCACCTTGGAACGTACCTCCAGGACAATCAAGAACGGTATGCAGGTTACAGCTTTGCGCAGACTCACTGATGCGTTGTCGGTGTTGGAGAGGAAGGTGTTCTTGATGACCACGCCTGCCCGGCCACCGGCCTTGAGCATCTTGATGAAGTGTTGAAGGAAGAGAAAGGCCGTTTCGCCGGTTCGGATCGGGAAGTTCTGCTGCACCTCCTTGCGCTCCTTGCCGCCGAAGGGGGGATTGGCCAGCACTATGTCGTAGCGGTCTTTCTCCTGAATGTCGGCAAGGTTCTCGGCGAGTGTATTGGTGTGGATGATGTTGGGTGCTTCTATGCCATGCAGGATCATGTTCATGATGGCGATGACGTAGGCCAGCGACTTCTTTTCCTTGCCGTAGAAGGTGCGCTCCAGCAACGTCTTCATGTCGTCGGTGGTTAGATTGGGCTGGGCCTTGAGGTAGTCAAAGGCTTCGCACAAGAACCCTGCCGAACCGACTGCGCCGTCGTAGATGCGCAGGCCGATCTCCGGCTTCACCACCTGCACGATGGCACGGATGAGCGGACGGGGGGTGTAATACTCGCCGCCGTTACGCCCGGCGTTCCCCATATTCTTGATCTTTGCTTCGTAGAGATGCGACAGCTCGTGTTTCTCGGTCTGCGAACGGAAGCGCAGCGTCGATATGGTCGATGATCTCGCGCAGGTTGTAGCCGCTGTGGATCTTGTTTTTTATCTCGCCGAAGATTTGGCCGATCTTGTATTCGATCGTATTAGGCCCGCTGGCCTTTTGCTTGAAGCCGTGCAGGTAGGGGAAAAGCTTGCGGTCCACGAAGTCGCGCAGATCGTCGCCGGTCAGGGCCTTGTGGTGGTCGAGCTTACCGTCGGCAGCCTTGGGCGCGGCCCAACTCTCCCAGCGGTACGGCTCGTCGAGGATGAAGGAGTATTTCCTCCCCTCCAGCTCCGCCTCCATCGCCTTGTCCTGCTCCAGGCCGTCCAGGTATTTCAGGAACAACAGCCAGGAGGTCTGCTCTGTGTAATCCAGCTCTGTGGTACATCCAGCCTCTTTCCAGAGGACGTCGTCGATGTTTTTGAAGGCTTGTTCGAACATAGGGTTCCTATCTTTTAGTTAGTGGAACCTATCAAATATATCAAGCCATATCCAGCTCTTTGACACCACACCTCACGATTGTCGGGCGTAAACCACAAAAAAAGGCCGCTATTGCCAGCGACCTTTTCAAGACTCATGTCTATTTCGACTACTCTGTAAACTGATCTTCTAACTGCGGCCTTTAATGTCAGGAGTTCAGATACTCTTTAATCTTGTCAGCCAACGTACGGTAAATCCGTTCGCACTCGGCCGGGTCCTTTTCCAGCAGTGTCACCCTGAACCCCTGGAGAGTTGAGTTGAATGACGAGAGCGGCACGATGCAGATTCCTGTTGTGGCCAGGAGGTAATAGACGAAACGCTTGTCGTGCGATACTTCCTGAGCATTGACGAGGGTTTCAACCAGTTCCCGAATTTCACTATTTTCAATGGGAAGTGACTGCCGATCATTAAGCAATCCATCTTTGAACGCAGCCGCCATATAGAATGCGCCGTTGGTTCTGTTTACCATCAATCCAGGTATATCTTTGAGGAAGTTGTAGGTGATGTTGCTCATCTGCTCGTAGCTATTGATCCGCTGCTCAAGGTAGACCGGGTACTCAGGGTGACTCATAATCGCGGGAATAACCTTCTGCGGCAGGGTGGTCGAACATACTTCATTCATCTTGGTGTTCAAAATGGCATTAACATAGTGCTGGAAACGCTCGTCCTTCCCGAAGTTGTAGACCTCTATCCAGCCGCAGCGTGAGCCGGGCCACGGCATCTCTTTCGATATTCCTTTCATGGCTATGGCAGGGACATCTCCCACGATGTCGGAGATCGGAACGGTCTTCTCCCCATTATAAACTATGTTGTTGTAGACCTCGTCGGCAAGAATAAACAGGTCGTAATCTTTGGCTATTGAAACGATCCCCTTGAGCAGTTCCACCGGGTATACCATTCCGGTCGGATTATCCGGGTTGATGATCATGATCCCAGCTATGGCTGGGTTGTACTTCACGCTGTTGCGGATGTCGTCAAGATCCGGATACCAGCGGTTCTCAGGGTTCAGGTTGAAGCAGAGAGCAGGTGTGTGTGCATGGGCAGACTCTGCGGACGAATGGGTCGTATATGATGGAGATGCCATCAGGATACGGGTCTCAGGATTGAGAACCCCGTAAAGCTTAGCAATTGCATCACCCAGACCATTGAAGAAAATTATGTCATCCGGTGTGATTTGCGCCCCTCTGCGGCTGTTGGTAAGGTGGCAGATGAATTCCCGTGTTTCCAACACTCCCCTGGTGTGGGCGTAGCCATAGGAATTGCTATCCATCGCGGCTTTTGCAACGATCTCCTTCATCCAGGTCGGGATAACCTCCCCCTTTACGATCGGATCGCCGATGTTCTCCCAGTTGATCTTTACACCATGTTTCTGGAGTTTTTCCGCCACGTTCACAATGTTGCGGATTTCGTAGGTGATCTTTCCTGCGCTTGGTGGGACCAGTTCGCTTCTCATTTCGTCCTCCGAAAGGGTTGGCATTCTGAAAAATAGAAAAGCCGCGGGTAATCCCCGCGGCCGGTTGTGCTGGTATACTGTCTGAGCTGACTGCTTACCGGGCTGCGGCCATTCCTGCGGCGCTAGCTGCCGCTGCGCTGGTAGCTCGTGCTGCTGCGGTATGCGTGGTCAATCCCATAGTAATCATAATCACTCGAATAACATAGTAAGGTAGAGCCGTCAACGTTTTTGTGACACTGTTTTGCTCGGCTTCATTCCACCGAAATCAGGAAACGGCCATCGTCATCCCGCCACCGTACCCAGCCGGATACAGAGAAATCAACAAGGACCAGCACCCAGGTATCGTTCACTTCGATTACTCGAAGTCCTTTTTGACTGGTCACCGTTTCAACGGTTGGGGCGACGGAGGCAGGGGCTGTCCGTAGGTTGTAAAACTCCTTTTTCATGCCTGCCAAGAGGCGTATCCCGCGTCCCTTGAGATACCGATCCCAGAGCTGGTAGCTCCAGCGGCGGTCCATTGCAAGCCACCCTTCTCGGCCGCTTTCGTCGTAGATAACCTTGACCCACTCCCCTTTTTTCCTGGTTACTGCCAAGAGCAGTTCTGAGGGATTCCCCTTCAGTACAGTCGCAAGTGACGGGAGGTCGGATGAATCGATATCTGCAAAGCGACCGCTGCCCGGTTCCTGATAGAGAGGCAGAAGAAGAGATTCCCCATCTTTTGGCCCGGGTGAGGATGCAATTGTCAGGAGCCCGCTGCCGGTAAGGGGGCGCTGTTTGGGAGGAGCTGCCGATGCAGAGGCAGTGGAGAAGAGAAGGAGGAGCAGAATTACGCTGGTCAGGCGCAACGGTTATATCCGAGGATGCTGTCAGTGAGCCTTGCCAGGTATTCCACCGACTCGCAGGTTTCTTCCGCAGGTGCCCAGTGGGCTCTTTCATCAGAGGTGAGAGGGAGGTAGGGACCGGCCTTTGCCTCGAAAAAGACGGTTCCCGGTGCCAGGCTTACGGCACCGTGAAAACGGCCATGCGGAATATCCACCGCAAGCGCTGGCCCACCTGGAGCCATTACGGCTATGGATTCGATGCTTCCATCGTCGCTGAACATGATAACGCCCAAGGCACCACGAACTATCACAAAGGTTTCGTCCTTGGACGGGTCGAGGTGTCGGTGGGGGCGGATGTAGGAACCGGGTTCGATGGCGTTGAAGAGGCGGTGACAGCAGAAGTCATCGGCAGGATGCAGGTTGAGGTTTTTCCGCTTCCGTGGTGCTGACGTGGCTTCTGCAGACAATTTTGAGAGGCAGGCCTGATCGATAACTTTCATGAGAGTCCTACTTGTCCACCAGGGCTATCTGGTTTCCGTCAGGGTCATTGACTACCGCCATCTTACCCCAGGGGGTCTGTTCCATCGGTTCGGAGAAGGAGACGCCGGTTTCTTCGAGATGCTTGCAGAGAAGCGGGAGATCCTTGACTTGCAGGGTTATGCCGGTATGGCGTCCCACCAGAGGAAAGGCATCCTCGTGCATTGCCGTGGCCACCCCCAGCGTTGTCGTGGCACCGGGGAAAAATTCCATCATGAACTCTGTTTCGTGGGCAACGGGTAATCCGAGATGATCCTTGTAAAAACGCTTCGCCGCCTCAATGTCCTTCACGAAAACCACTATGTTTTTGATACGATCGACCACGGTATACCTCCTTATTGTAATCACACATACATAACAGAGGGGTACTAGTGCTGACAAGCCCTTTTGTTAGATGCTTGCCATGACACCAATTTCTGCTACTATAAACGCAATGTCATTGACTTAAGAAACCCGTTTGTACCCGGTGAAGAACTTCTGGAGCTTAACCTTTTTGTTTCTCTGGAACATTCTGTTCGGC
>JAYSLX010000149.1:0-15904 GCA_043725245.1 Geobacteraceae bacterium
AACAGCAGCTACATCAACAATATTAATGCGTTACACTAACAACCAAAACAACGGATATGCCGGACTTGATGATGTAAAGCCCGACAGACTCCTAGATAAACTGGATTCCCATTTCCGTCATAATAAAAATCGTAAGGGCAAAGAGGTCTTCCATTACTATCGTAATAACTGCAATCGGTTAAATGCTCTTCGCCCGGGCAACGGGGAGATGTTGACCAGCATGGCCCATCGGCATAATAGACCGTTTCAGTCGAAGCTAAAGCCACTGAAATCGAGAGGCAAAGGCTTAGAATCAGCAATACACCGATTCGGAAAACCTTTCTTATGGGAGTTAAATGCAACGTCATGATTTCCCTCAATCAGTGGAGTAGTAGATTGGCGAATCTTGTGCTCTTAGATGAAATATCGCTTTATTAGCGAATTTGTAGCGGAAGAATCTTGTTTATCGCCGTGCCGTTGCCGTATACTTTTGAGCAGGGGCTGTTACTTCCACCGCCGCACAAAAGATGAAGTGAAATTTCGTACTGCTTGGTGGCATCTCGTTTCCCAGGAATTCTTACCTGCCAAACTTGACTACTGGTAATGTAATTGATGACAGCAATATCTCCGGAAATATCGGTAAGGTTATCGAGTCCTCCCGCAAGATAAAAACCATTCTCCTTGGTAACGTCCATTCTGTCCGACTTCCCCGCTACAGAAAAAATAATCGGTTCTTCAGCAAGGTAGGACTCATTGTAACCATCTATCCTTGCAATCTCATAACGCTCAGACGTTTTCCACCAACGAGGGTCGTTATCTATCGTGCCGCGAATAATCGGAGTTGGGGAGCGCATCTCGTGTACTGTTTGTTGATTTTCAAGTTCGGGTGCGGAAGGAGTAGTGATAGACGATTCGTTGAGGGAAGAAGTTGCAGTAGCTGAACGTGAAGATGAGATAATGTCCCGACCGTCAGGAGTTGGAGTTACAGGGGTAGTTGTTTCTTTTACACCATCTTTCGGGACAACAAGACTTGAGGCGGATACAATGAATATATTGGTGAAGCAAAAAACCAGACAGACCGCACCGATTAATTGCAATCTCATGGGTAGCTCCTTTACTGAATATTTGTCTATTGCTGTGTAATCGAGCCAAGTAAATTTGGGATTGAATCTAGAGAGCATAGGAGCAAGGCAGCTAACCGCCTGCGGCTGGTCACGCACAAATTAACCCCTCCAAATGACGGATAATTACCGCCGATTCAGTACATAATAAATATTTATAATTGATGCAAAAGTGCATTTCTGTAATCCACGTCAAGTGACAGTCAGATTACAACCAATGTCTTTAATGAGCAAGCATATTTATGGCTATTGTATTTAGCATTATGTTGTCTTCAGATACATATGACTGTTAATATCAGGAAGCTTTTACCCTATTCTTCGGGGTATGGAAAACACGAAGTTTTTGAAAATATTGGGATATCGAATTCGGTCAATTCGGAATTCAAGAGGACTTTCTCAGGAAAAATTTGCAGAGGTAGCCGGTGTTCACCCAACCTATGTTTCAGAAATTGAATTAGGGAAAGCAAACGCATCTATTGGAGTTTTTGAACGGATAGCAAGCGGATTGGGGATGACACTATCAGAGCTTGTGGAGACGGAAGCAAAGGATGAAGATAATGACTTCATGAATTTTGTTTCCAATGTAAGAATTCTTGATGCCCGTCAGCGAAAAGTTTTCATTGAAACTGCTGAGGCAGTGCTAAAAGGGATGAGGGAATTCTGAGATTCAAGAATACGAACCCATTTAGAGGCGACAATCTGTCGGTCGGATTCACTCTGGAATGGCGGACTGACACTCAAGATATTTGACAATCCCGCCGCAGAAGTAGCATCCACCCCAGAGAAACTCACAAAAGTCAGAACCTGCGGCTCCTCCAGCCCCAGGAGCCGGAGGTTCTTTTCACCCATCACTCTCCTCCCATTATCCGACCGTAGACCTTCCTGACCTCGTTGGTCACCTGTTCGTACTCTTGCATAAGGAGATCGCCCGGATTGCGCAGTTTGGGATCATAGCCTAGCCGTAGTGCAAGCTTATTCAGGTAGCTCTTCGATCCTCCAAGGTCATTCATGGAATAATCGTGAACGATCCGGAGCCGGTTCTCCAGACGGCGAAGAAACTTGTACCCTGTGATAAGAACGTTTCCATCCTCTTCGCTACAGAGACCAGATGCAAGGATGGCCTTGAGGGCGATGAGCGTATTCGCGTTCCGGATATCCGGCTGATCATGTCCATGGATGAGCTGCAGATACTGGACAATGAACTCAACGTCCACCATACCGCCTCTGCCGGTTTTGATGTTGTAGTTCCCCTCGCTCTCCTTCGCGATTTCACTCTCCATCCTCATCCTGAGGCGATGGATCTCTGCTCCGATGGCGCAGTCAGCACCCTGGCCGTAGACGGTATGGCGGATAACCTCTTCGATGCACTCCGCAAGGATTTCCTCCCCCAGGACTACCCGCGCCTTGGTCAGAGCCTGCCTCTCCCAGACCTGGGCCTCGTTACGGTGATAGTCGCGGAACGACTCAAGGGATGTTACCAGCGGCCCGGCATTGCCGGAAGGTCGGAGGCGGGTATCGATCTTATAGACGTACCCTTCGCGAGTCTGGGTGGTGAGAATCATGATGATCTTCTGGCCCAGTTTGGCAAAATATTCTCGGTTGGAGATCTGCTTTTCGCCGTCGGTCTGCCCCTGATGGTCGTAGATGTAGATTATATCCAGATCCGAATGGTAGTTGAGCTCGCCCCCCCCCATCTTTCCCATTGCCACAATGGCCAGCGAGGCCTCCTGTAACTGCCCTGAAAGGTCAACGTAGGTCGGGGTCCCGAAGCGGGACAGTTCCTCCCTTGCCAGGTGGTGCGCAGCAGCCAGGCAAACCTCTGCAAGGTTGGTCAGCTGTGAGGCAATCTCGGTCTGTCCAAACTTGACATAAATGTCGTTCATGCCGATCCGGAGAAACTCTTCGTGGCGGTAGCTTCTCATAACATCAAGCCGCTCCTCGAAGTCCCCTGCCCTCTCCAGAAGTGCAGTCAGTTCCCCTTCCATGGCCTCCCGCACCTTGAGGGAAGCAGCATAGCTCTTGGCAACCATGCTGTCCAGAATCTCCGGATGTCCGATAAATATCTTGGAGAGGAACTCGGATACCCCGAACAGAGAGACCAGCAGCTTGAGAACTTCGCGGTTCTCTGCCAGGAGTGCATAGAATGTGGAGCGGGAACCGACGGCAAAAAGAAAACGCTCCAGGTTGGCAAGGGCCATATCGGGATCCGAAGAGTCAAATATCTCTTGAAGGAGCAGCGGGGCTATCTTATCCAGAATACGTCGGGCGCGTTCGGTCAGATTAGCCCTGGGTGGGCCGTCACGAAGTATCATGAGGTTATTGTAGGCAGCGTCGACCTTCTCAAATCGTCGCTCGGCCAGCATATCCTTCACGAGATCGGGATCGGCACGATGATCGAAAAAGACGTAAACCTCCGGCCGTACCTCTTCCAGGAGTTTCTTGTCGCGTTCGAAAAAAAGGCCGCCATAAATGGCGGATACATTGCCTCGGTGCATTTCCAAGGCCTGGCGGAAACGCTCCACGCCGTTTGTCCTAAGGAAACCGGTACGCCTGGCAAGGGCGGTGAACTCATCGTCTTTGCGGGGAAGGCTGTGGGTCTGACGCTCCTGGACGACCTGGATACGGTGCTCAACAGTCCGGAGGAATCGGTATGCTTCGCTGAGGTCATGGTGGTCGTCATCGCGGATCAGCCGGGCATTCCTGAGGGTATCAAGGGCCTTGAGCGAGTTGCGTTCGCGAAGCCCCTTGTTCTTTCCGGCATAGACCAGCTGAAGCGCCTGGATGAAGAACTCGATCTCGCGGATCCCTCCCCTCCCGAGCTTTATGTTGTACTCCCCCTCCCGTTCTCTGGCCAGCGAGGCATCAATCTTCTTCTTCATCCCCATCATATCCTCGACCAGGTTGTAATCGAGGTACTTCCGGTAGATGAAAGGCTCTATGGCCGCAAGGAAGCTCTCACCAAGCTCCAGCGAACCGGCAACCGGCCTCGCCTTCAACATGGCAGCCCGCTCCCATGACTGTCCCCACGACTCGTAGTAGACCTCGCCCGAGCGTTGCGAAATAGCCATGTCACCGCTCTTCCCCTCTGGCCGGAGCCCCAGGTCGACACGGAACACAAAGCCATCCTCGGTCACATGGGAAAGTGCCTTGGTGACCATCTCGGCAAGCTTTACGAAAAAGGCGTGCAGGGAGATAGTGCCGCGCTTCCCCCCCTCGCCATCGTCGATACCGGACGTTTCACCGCTGTTGGAAGAGTAAAGGTAGATAATGTCTATGTCCGAGGAGAAATTGAGCTCCCTGCCACCGAACTTGCCCATACCCAGGATGGTCAGCTCCGCCTGCACCATACCAAGTGGAGTTTCCATCATCGGTGCGCCATGATCGGCAATCAGCGCACGCTTTGCCGCTTCGTAGGCAACCTGCAGGGCCGCCTCAGCCAGCTGGGTCAGCTCCAGGGTAACTTCTTCCAGTGGTGCCAGTCCTGCCAGGTCACGTGCGGCAATGCGCAAAACCTCGCTGTACTTGAAGCGCCGGAGAATCGGGAGAACTTCGGGATACTCGGCATCCTCTCGCACCTCGACCCGTAGCTGATCAAGGGTTTCGGAGGAGTGGCGTCGAGAGTCTATGCGGCGAAGGACGAATAGATCATGAAAATAGAGAGAATCCTTGCAGAGGATATTCGTCAGAAACGGGGAAGAGCCGCAAATGGTGAGAAACTGCGCCAGTCGATTTTTCCTGCTACAGACAAAGCGTATTTCTTCGTGGGAGACCACGGAGGAGATACGTTCCATGGCGTTCAGCGCCATATCGGGCATAGGCGTTGACATCGCCTGCACGGTTATGGCAGTGAGAGTTTCGGGGGTAAAGATGGCAGCGAGCAGCCGCAGGTTTGCTACCGAACGGGCTCCAAAGAGATAACCCCGACCCTCGAGGAGCTGTGCTAGAAGCTGGTCCCTGTCGGCAGTCTGCTCTTCGGCAAGGAGGGAAAGGAGTTGCGCAGCAAACTCAGCATTGCGGTTCATCTGGCCACCAGGGCTTGAAGCTCCCTGACATAGTCGCCCCGCGCTACCCCCTTTTCGGTGATAATGGCAGTGACGAAGCGCGCCGGAGTAACATCGAAGGCCGGATTGCGGACTTTCACCCCTTCAGGGGCAATGGGTATCCCCTTAATATGGGTAACCTCGGTAATGACCCTCTCCTCGATGGGAATCTCTGCACCGCTGGAAAGTGACAGATCGAGTGTAGACAGGGGAGCAGCCACGTAGAACGGTATCTTGTGCTCCTTTGCAAGGACCGCAACGCTGTAGGTTCCTATCTTGTTGGCAGTGTCTCCATTGGCGGCAATCCGGTCAGCACCGACAATGCAGCAGTCGATTTCCCCCTTCTGCATCAGCCAGCCGGCCATGTTGTCGGATATGAGGGTTACCGGGATGCCGTCCTTCATGAGCTCCCAAGTGGTGAGCCGCGCTCCCTGCAGCCAGGGGCGGGTCTCGTCTGCAACCACCTTGATCTTCTTCCCTGCTTCATGGGCTGCCCTGATGACCCCTAGTGCCGTGCCGTAACCCGCAGTTGCGAGCCCGCCTGCGTTGCAGTGCGTAAGAACCGTTGCCCCCTCTCTGATAAGGGATGCGCCATTAGCGCCGATATCCTTGCAGATCCGCAGATCATCAGCCTCAATGGCTATCGCCTCGGCCTTTAGGACGGTCCGGATAGATTTAAGGTCCATGTCGCGGTTTGCCTCTGCAACACGCTTCATCCGGTCGATGGCCCAGAAGAGGTTGACTGCCGTGGGCCGGGTTCTGGCAAGGACGTCGCAGACATTCTCAAGCTGACGGAAAAATGATTCAAAGGTATCGGCAATGATCTCCCGCGCGCCAAGGGCGACCCCCATGGCCGCAGCCACCCCGATGGCAGGGGCTCCGCGGATTATCATTCCGCGTATCGCCTCCGCCACACCCTGAAAGTCTGTGTACTCGTTGTACACCTCCTCAGTTGGAAGCCTTGTCTGATCTATCATTATCACCTTGTCGTCGCGCCATTCGATGGTTCGGAAAGACATATCGATTATCCTTTCAGCTTATTAATCAGAAGGTCATTCACCACCGCCGGGTTCGCCTTACCTTTCGAGGCCCTCATCACCTGCCCGACGAAGAAACCGAAGACCTTCTCCTTACCGCCTCGGTACTCCTCCACCTGCCCCATGTTGGCGGCCATGATCTCGTCGATGATCTTTTCTATCTCGCCGGTGTCGGAGACCTGCACCAACCCCTTCTCCTCAACGATCCTTGCCGGTGCCTTGCCGCTCTGCCACATCTCGTCGAAGACGGTTTTGGCGATCTTGCCAGAGATAATGCCCTTGTCGATCAGCTGCAGCAGGTCAACCAGCTGTTCCGGAGCCACCGGGCAGCCGGAGATGGCTAGCCCTGCATCGTTCAGTCCACGGGTCACCTCTCCCATCACCCAGTTGGCCGTGACCTTGGGCTGGCTGCCGGCAGCCAGGCAGGCCTCGAAGTATTCGGCCAGTTCCCGGCTTGCGGTCAACACCTCGGCATCGTATGACGTCAGTCCAAGCTCTTCCAGGTAGCGGCGAAACTTCGCCTCAGGCAGTTCCGGGAGCGCAAGGCGGGTATCGTCCACCCAGTCATCGGAGATAACAATCGGCACCAGGTCAGGGTCGGGGAAGTAGCGGTAATCGTGGGCCTCTTCCTTGCCGCGCATGGAGCGGGTTGTGCCGGCGTTCGGGTCGAACAGGCGGGTCTCCTGCACCACGGTCCCGCCATCTTCGATCAGCTCGATCTGACGCTCGATCTCGTACTCGATGGCCTGTTTGACGAACTTGAATGAGTTGATGTTCTTGATCTCGGCGCGGGTACCGAATTTTTCTGCGCCGACCGGCATGACCGAGACGTTGGCGTCACAGCGAAAACTCCCCTCTTCCATGTTGCCGTCGGTAATCCCCAGGTAGACCACGATCTGGTGAAGCTTCTTGAGATACGCCACCGCCTCGTCGGCGCTACGGAGGTCAGGCTCGGAAACTATCTCCAAAAGTGGCGTGCAGGCCCGGTTCAGGTCGACGCCCGAGCCGTCGCCCAGGCCGGACACATCGTTGTGGACCAGCTTTCCAGCATCCTCCTCCATGTGAATCCGAGTGATACCTATACGTTTGCTTCCCCATTCACCGTCGATATCAAGGTGACCACCGATACAGATGGGGAGCTCGAACTGGCTTATCTGGTACCCCTTGGGGAGATCCGGATAGAAGTAGTTCTTCCGGGCAAAGATGCTCCGCGGTGCAATACTGCAGTTGGTGGCCAACCCGGCGCGGATGGCAAACTCCACCACTTTTTTGTTGAGAACCGGCAACGCACCCGGCAGCCCCAGACAGACCGGGCAGGTCTGGGAGTTGGGGGAGGCGCCGAATTTCGTTGAGCAGCCGCAGAAGATCTTGGTATTGGTTGCCAGCTGGACGTGGACTTCGAGTCCTATGACGGGTTGGAATTTCATATGTAACTCCAATTAAATGTTCGCTTTTTTCTTGTGCCACTCTGTTGCCTGCTCAAAGGCATAGGCCGCACGGATGATGCTCTCCTCTCCGAACGGCCTGCCGATGAGCTGCAAGCCGATGGGGAGGCCACTTGTGCTCAGGCCGGCCGGGACAGAGATGCCACAGGTTCCGGCGAGGTTTACGGAAATGGTGAAGATGTCCGACAGGTACATCTGCAGGGGGTCGTCTGCCTTTTCGCCAATTTTGAAGGCAGGAGTCGGCGCCACCGGTGTGAGGATAACGTCAACGCTTTCGAATGCCTTCAGGAAGTCCTGCATGATCAGGGTCCGGACCTTCTGTGCCTTGAGATAGTAGGCATCGTAATAGCCCGATGAAAGAGCATAGGTGCCGAGCATGATCCGCCTTTTCACCTCAGGGCCAAACCCTTCGGAGCGGCTCTTCATGAACATGTCGATGAGCCCCTCCGGCTCGGCGGTCCGATGGCCGAAACGTACACCATCGTAGCGGGCCAGGTTGGAACTCGCCTCGGCCGTAGCAATGAGGTAGTAGCAGGCCACAGCGTAATCGGTGTGTGGAAGGGACATCTCGACGAATTCGGCCCCAAGCCTCCGGTAGGTTTCTATTGTACCGTTCATGACCCTCTGAACATCAGGATCGAGGCCATCAATGTAGTACTCTTTCGGCAGGCCTATCTTCAGACCCTTGACCTCATTCATCAGGGACCTGGTGTAATCCGGAACCGGCATATCAACGCTGGTGGAATCAAGGGGGTCATGGCCGGCAATCGCACCGAGCATGATGGCGCAATCGGTGACGTCACGTGTGAGAGGGCCAACCTGGTCGAGCGATGAGGCATAGGCAATGACCCCGTAGCGGGATACCCTGCCATATGTGGGCTTGAGCCCTACGCAGCCACAGTGTGAAGCCGGCTGACGGATGGAGCCGCCGGTGTCGGTCCCCATGGTCGCCGTAGCCTGTTGGGCAGCAATCGTTGCAGCCGACCCACCGGATGAGCCTCCGGGGATGCAATTCAAATTCCAGGGATTTCTGGTAGGGCCGAAGGCGCTGTTTTCACAGGAAGAGCCCATGGCAAATTCGTCCTGATTCAGCTTTCCCAGCAGCACAGCTCCCTGCCCCTTCAGCTTCAGCCATGATGTCGCATCATATGGTGGTATATAATTCGCCAGTATCTTTGAGGCGCAGGTGGTACGTATCCCCTTGGTGACGAATATATCCTTCAGTGCCAGGGGGATGCCGGTGAGAGGCTCTATCCTGCCTGAGGCGATCAGCCTGTCCGCTTCAGCTGCAGATGCCAGTGCCTCGTCAGCGGTTACCGTGATGAAGGCATTGACCTTTGCATCGGTAGCCTCTATACGTGCAAGGAAGGATTTGGTGGCCTCAACGGAGGAGACATCCTTCCGCTTAAGCCTTTCATGCAGATCAGAGATAGTCAGCTCGAACAGTTCCATCAGTGCTCCTTGAAGAGATGCTGCGAAGGGGCATTCAGCCGGAATGTCACTTCGGGATTATTGGCTTCTATTTTATCATGGCTGGCTGCGCAAAGCGGAACTATAGCAAATTCTCCCGAAAAATACAGCCACAAGAGTGCAACAGCTCAATAAGCTGCATTCAAACAATAGCAATCATCATGCTGCATATGATTGACATCCATTGCAGCGGCAGTTATCGTGCAAAAAGCCTGATCAAATGAACAGGCGATCTCCATGAAACCACTACTGAGGTTATGCTGGCTGGGAGTTTTCTGATAATGGTAACTAAAATGGAAGCCACTCCAGTAATCCTGAAGAGATCCCTCCTTTTCTCGGGGCTCAGCGATGAGCATCTGGAAGAGGTGGCGGCAATTGCCGGAAGACGCAGCTTTTCCAAAGGAGAAACCCTTTTCGGGGAAGGAGACCCGGCAAACGGCTTCTACCTGCTTGCAAAGGGTGGGATGAAGCTCTGCAAGGTCTCCCCGGACGGACGCGAAAAGGTACTTCACTTCGTACACCCAGGTGAAACTTTTGCAGAAGCAGCCTTCTTCGGAGATGGACGGTACCCTGCGGAAGCACGCGCCATCGAGAAGGGCGAGGCGGTTTTCTTCCCCCGTGAGGCCTTCATGGGTCTCATGGAACGGAATCCCCGCTTCGCCCTGAACCTGATCATATCGCTTTCTCTGCTGTTGCGCCGCTTTGCCCGGCAGATAGAGGAGCTCTCTTTTGCAGAGGTTCCGGCTCGGCTGGCAGCATATCTCTGCGAACTTATCGAACGAAAGTCCACAACCTTGCAGGGGAAGACCTATCTGGAGCTGGAGATGAAGAAAGGCGAACTTGCCTCGCGCCTTGGAACGGTGAGCGAGACACTCTCACGTACGCTGCGGAAGCTGCGGGAAGAGGGGACTATCGAGGTGGAAGGCAGCAGGGTAATTGTCTACGATCTCAAAAGGTTGAAGGAGTTGGCGGGAAAATAAACAAGCCCGGGGCAGACACCCCGGCGATTAAGCCACAATCATGCATCCTGCACCTATTAGACAGCGTTCTGACAGAGTTCACCGACAAACTGGCAGTCGGTTTTTGTGCAGGCACCTTTCTCGGCAAGTGATTGCTCTAGGGAGTCGATGGAAACCTTCTTGAAATTGAGGCCGATTCCATAGCTTGTGACCCGAACGACCTTCCCTTCGAGAGTCAGGGAAAGGTTGCCGTTGATTCCCTTGAAACTCAGGAGGATGCTGACCGTCTCCTCAAGGGGAACCTTCTGGTCGGTCTTGACGAACAAGCCCTTCAGACTCAAGTTCTCCACAGTTCCTGTAAATGAAGAGTCGGCATAACTGATCAGGGCCTTGGCATTGAAATCCATTCGACTGAACTGCCTGTTGTTCACGGGGCGTATTCCCTCCTTTCACAGAAGTTCGATGTAAAGCTATCTATCGTCGCCAGATCGAATTTCTTGAGAAATTAATGCGGCCAAAGGTTGATTTTCACCCGATTCGGCCAATATGCCCCTTCTTTATAACAGAAATCAGCTTGCGTTGGCAAGGCAATCCCTCTGTCCATAGCATTTCCGCGATTTCCCGATACCCGGGCTAATGCCCATCCTGCTCATACATACTGAAGTTTCCGGCTTCGACAAGCCGCTCATCCAGCTCGTCGATAATGCCCGGCATCAACTGTCCAGTCATTCCGAGCCGTTGCCAGGCAACCGGCTGGAACATCGCAACATTATCCTTGACGAAAGCTTTACCTCACATGAGGCAGAGAATACCCTATGTGCGGTTGCCGTTGCGCAACAAAAACCTGTATGAGCTCACAGACCACCGTTCAGCAAGGGTTAGCAGGCATTTAGCACATTGGCACACTATCTGCTTTCTTAATTTTTATCAAATCCAAACTCAAAGAGGTCAACCATGAAAAAAGTTCTCTCCACTGTAGTTGCTGCCCTGGTCGCTGTCTCCTTCGCCGGTATCGTATGTGCTGCTGAGCCTGCTGCTGCTCCGGCTGCCGGCGCCACCGCAATGCCTCCCGGACACCCCCCCATCAAAAAGGAAGAGAAGGCAGCTCCTAAGAAGGTGAAGAAATCGAAGAAAGCAAAGAAAGAAGTGAAGAAGGAAGAAGCTCCTGCTCCTGCGAAGTAATTCTCGCATAATCTGCAAAAAAGCCACATCGGCAACGATGTGGCTTTTTTCGTTCTTACGGACGTAATCGCTCGGGAACCTACCCTGAAATCAAGGAGGACACGAAGCGCAGACCGAACGGAAGAGGGAAGTGCTCAAGTAGCGGTCGCCACGGTCTGGAAGGACAGTGACAATGATCCCGCTGCTCATCTTTCGTGCCACGGCCAGTGCCCCGGCAACGGCAGCTCCACTCGACATACCCACGAACAGCCCCTCACGGGTAGCCAGCTCCCTGGCTGTTTCAAAGGCATCCTCGTCCATTACCGTAATCTTCTCGTCCAACGCCTCCTCACGGTATATCGCAGGGACTATCGCCTCCTTCATGTTCTTCAACCCCTGTACCCGGTGCCCGAGTCTCGGCTCCACTCCTACGATTCTTACTCCTGGCCTCTTTTCCCGTAAAAACGCCCCGACACCCATAAGTGTGCCACTGGTGCCCATCCCTGCCACGAAGACATCCACCTCTCCGTTTGTCTGTCGGAGGATCTCCGGACCGGTGGTCTCATAGTGGGCCAGAATGTTGTTGCAGTTCGCATACTGATTGGGCATGTAGTAGCGGTCAGGCTCCTCTTTAAGTATCCGGTGGGCCATCCTGATGGCACCGTCGGTTGCCTCGTCATGAGGCGAGAGGATCACCTCGGCACCAAAGGCCTCCAGGACGCTCCGTCTTTCCATACTTACGCAGGCTGGCATCACCAGTTTCACCCGGTAACCCTTGGCTGTTCCGAGCATTGCAAGCGCGATTCCGGTATTGCCGGAGGTAGGCTCCAGGATCGTCTTGCTCATGGTAAGCTCGCCGCTCTCCTCGGCCTTGGTGATCATATAAAGCGCCGGCCGATCCTTGATGGAGCCACCCGGGTTGTTCCCCTCCAGTTTGGCCAGGATTCTTACCCGTGGGTTCGGATTGATGGCGGAAAGTTCGATGAGCGGGGTATTGCCGATGTTGTTTACCAAGGCAAAGGGGTTAAGCGTCATAAGGTGAGATCCTTCCGGAAAAGAAATAGCCGGAGTATGTTACAAAAACGCCCGCCATAACTCAAGGAGAACTATTTCCGCCCCGCTTAACCACCAGCCAGCCGCTCTTGGGAAACGGGTGCCTTTAGGCATGGCCCGGCAGGAGGTCTATCCCTCGTAAATCGGTTTTTCCCAGAGGAGAAGACCGGTATCCTGATCCAGAACTCGACGGGGCGGCTCCCCGGAAAAAGGGATAATACTGAACTCTACGGCGTAAACGCTGCACCCTTCCAGGCAGTGTCCACCTACCACTCTCCCTTCGCAGTTTGCCACCGCAAGGTGCAAGTGGACATACGGTTTGTCTTCACGCAGTGATATGTCACCGCACCCCGAAACTATCTCGTGTGCCTCGTCAAAATCCATCACGCGGTAAGCGCGCATCTTCTGGTCGTAAAACGAGAGGTGTGCCCGCCTCAAGGATCCCATAACCTGTAACGATCCGGCCTTGATCCCCCTCTGTTCCGCAATCTTGTTCAAATCTCTCAGCAGGTCGGATTTGAAAGGCAGTCTACCGATCAGCATGGATACTCCTCCTTTTGGATGGGTTGCTCAATGACATTACACCAAGCTTAAACAATATTACCCGTTTCTGAACCAGAAACAAGCAAAGGGAAAGCTCCCGCTCCCCCTTTGCTTGTTTCTCATCATTGTGAAAGTTACTCTATGCTGATGGTTTTCCCTTCGTTCCTGACCTTCCAAGGCATCCTGACCTCAAGTATGCCATCTTTGAAGCTTGCCCTGACCTTCTCTGTTACAACCCCTTCCGGAAGTCGTAATGTCCGACGGAACGTGCCATAAGATCGCTCAAGCCTGATATAATCTTTTTCTTCGACCCTTTCTTCGCTCGTCTTTTCCCCAAAAAGCAACAACTCGTTATCCACTATCCTGACGTTGATCTCTTCCCGTTTCATTCCAGGGAGCTCAGCCTTTACCACCACCTCGTTACCTGAAGTGTAGATATCTACGGTGGGTGTCAACTCTCCTTCGCCTCTAAGATCATGCAACAGTCTGCTTATCGGTCGGAAACCAAAATCAAACTGGAACGGACGGTGAACCGACTCTTCCACCCACCTCTCCATCTCGTCAAGTGTTGACCAGATTCCGCGGGGCTCTCTTACCAATGAAACCTCACAGGTAACCGGAACCTCATTATTCGCGTCCTTATCACGAGTCGTAGTTTTTACATGTGTCCCTGTACCTTCTCCAGTATGCCGTCTCATGACCAAACACCCCCTTTTTTATCAGTTTTCACCTAATGGAATTATAGCATAATGAAAATGAATGTCAATATTACCACCAGGAGAACGAGTCATGCGATTTTCCATGAATCGATATGCTCAAGCCGAAGCAATCTCTCCCCAGGGTTGCATCCAGTCGATTACCCTCTATAATCTTCGAGATGAAAACCGTGCATACTCAAAATGGCGGAATCTTCATAAAAGGCGGAACAAGCAATCCATGAAGCTCAGACTAGGCGCACAACTCATCAGGTCGTTTCTCATCACAAGCATCGTCGTAACAGGCATAGCCATTGCTGCCGCTTTCAGGCTAGCCGTTACGCAGCCAGACCTTATAGGGCAAACTCTGCCAAAAATTGTACTGTTTGCGCTCCTGCTCGACACCCTGTTACTGTTGATCGTCCTCTGGATCTACACAAAACGGAAGCTCATTACTCGCATCAACCGCCTGGCCCATACCCTTGAATGCGGCGCAGACGGGGACCTCACCGTAAGGGTCGAGCCAATCGAGGCAGACGAAGTCGGGAAGTTGGGGCAGAATCTCAACACCATGTTGGGAAAGCTCAGCGAATTCGTCGAGCGGGTCAACAGTTCTCTGCGGGAACTCCGCGGGGTCTCCCTTAACACTACCATGGCTGCCGAGCAGCTGGTCGGTGCTGCCGAAACCCAGTCGGCCGCCGTAAAGGAAACATCAGGAGCGGTATCCGAGATAAGCAACTCCATCGAACATCTTTCGAAGGAGATCGACATTCTGGCCCAGTCGGCGGCCCTCAACTCCGGTGCTATCCGGACCATGACCAACAGCCTCGACGTGGTAGGGCAGAACATCGATTCTCAGTCCGCAGCCATTGAAGAGGTCAGCTCATCCATATTTCAGGTTGCAGCCGCAGCGAAGGAGATAGACAGCAACGTCAATAGCCTTATGGCTGCCGCCACTACAACCGCAGCCTCAGTCACTGAAATGGACATTTCCTTCAAGGAAGTGGAGCGAAACGCCCAGGGAGCCGCATCTATTACCGAGACCGTTAGGAGCGACGCCCTCGTTGGACAGGAAACCGTTGCAGCGACCATCTCGGGGATCGGGGAGATCCGGGAATCAACACTGATGACCTATTCAGCAATAGCCGGTCTGTCAAAACGGGTAAAGGAGATAGGCAACATCATCTCCGTGATCACTGAACTTGCCGAGCAGACCAACCTTCTCGCGCTGAACTCTGCCATTATTGCAGCCCAGGCAGGTGAACGCGGCAAGGGATTTGCCGTGGTAGCAGAACAGATAAAGGGGCTTGCAACAAGGACACGCAATTCCACCCAAGAGATCGATGACCTGATCAACGACATAAAGAAAGAAGCGGAACAGGCAGTAGCTGCCATCAAGATCACGGAGCAGCGGGTGGTCGATGGAGAACTGCTTTCCCATAAATCCGGCTCAGCACTTCAAAAGATGGTAAGTGGCATGGAAGAGGTCCTGCAGCAGGTAGCCGATATAGCCCAATCTACCGTAGAGCAGGCCAAGGGGAGCCAGCAGATCCGCAAGTCAATGGAACTCATCTCGGAAATGGTGGCCAAGATCGCAAACTCCACCCGTGAACAGGGAATTACCAGTGTATTTATCATTGCAGCGGTGGACCGGATGAAACAGCTTACCGTACATGTACGCACATCCAGCCAGGACCAACGGGCAATAGGCATGAATATCGCCGAATCAACCGGCCGGATGAGCAGCATAATTCATAATGTAGAGCGTCTGCGTACCGACCAGGCAGAGCGGAGCCTTCAGATCCGGGGAGCGATCCAGGAGATGGACATGGCTACCAACGAAGACCTGGCAGCTGTCAGAATCATGGAAGAGGGAGTGGAAAGCCTGTCAAACCAGATAGCCCTGTTACAGACTGAAATGTCCAAGCTGAAAGTTAAGGGGTGAGGCAAGCCTAGGTTATCAGTACCGGCGCTTACCCTATTGTTGACCCATGTCACATTTCCCATCCCTGTCGGCTTTAATTACCGATCGCACCTTCAGTCCACTCACCATTAACCAGGCGATTGAGTCCCAGAGGGTTTTCGTTCTTCAATGCATCAGGCAGCGCCACATCGGGATAGCCTTGATAGCAGACAAGGCGCAGGAAGCGGTCGATAGCCAGAGTACCGACCGAAGTAACCCGACTGTCGGAAGTCGCCGGGTAAGGCCCGCCATGAACCATTGCATCGCAGACTTCAACCCCGGTGGGATAATCGTTGAGGATAAGTCGTCCTGCCATTGACTCCAATGCATTAACCAGGAGCAGGCACTCACCTAACTCGCGAGGGTCAGCAAACAGGCTGGCAGTAAGATGACCATGCAAACGTGGCAGTATATCCAGGAGTTCCTGGTGGTCATTCA
>JAYSLX010000150.1:0-18210 GCA_043725245.1 Geobacteraceae bacterium
TTTGAGACGTTCCAGGGCGGCATCCACACAGGTTTCTCCTTCAGCCAGGCTTTCCAGGAGTTTCTTCAGTTCATCTCTATCCATATCCTTCTTTCTTAACAAAATATCGCGTAATTGTATCACGTACCCTACAAAAGAAAAGCGGAAAGCCATTGACCGGCAGTTGGCCTCCTGTTATTGTTTTTTTTTGCGAGAGACCATTCAGTTTGCCGGGAGAAAACCGTGCTCATTGTCATGCATCACAAAGCAGGGGATAAACAGATCGAGGCCGTTACAAAGGCAGTAAAGGCCTTGGGCCTCACCGCTGCCCCCATTCCAGGCAGCGAAAGGACTGCAATAGGGGTCCTGGGTAACAAGGGATACGTGGACGATGCTACCATCCGCGATCTCCCCGGAGTCCAGGAGGTTATTCACGTCTCAAAGCCATATAAGCTTGTTTCTCGGGATTTCCATCCCCGCAATACGATTGTAAAGGTCGGCAACGTAGAGATAGGCGAGGGGCGCCCACCGGTCGTCTGTGCAGGCCCCTGCGCAGTGGAGAGTGAAGACCAGATCATGAAGACGGCTCGCGCGGTCAAAAAGGCAGGCGCCAAACTCCTGCGTGGAGGCGCCTTCAAGCCTCGAACCGGACCACATACCTTTCAGGGGATGCGAGAGGAGGGTCTTATACTGCTGGCTAAGGCGGGGAAGGAAGTCGGGCTTCCCGTCGTTACAGAGGTAATGAGCCCCGACACGGTTGCGCTGGTAGCCGAGCACGCAGATCTGCTCCAGATTGGGGCACGTAACATGCAAAACTTCGACCTCCTCCGTGAAGTAGGGAGGATTCGCAAACCGGTACTCCTTAAACGTGGAATGAGCGCAACCATCGAAGAGTTTCTGGCAGCAGCAGAGTATATTCTGGCAGAGGGGAACCATAACGTCATACTTTGCGAGCGTGGCATCCGTACCTTTGAAACCGCCACACGAAACACCCTGGACCTGGCAATCGTCCCGCTGATCAAGGAGATGTCGCATCTGCCGATCATGGTCGACCCTTCCCATGCCACCGGTAAAAGGAGTCTCGTCCCCCCCATGTCCAAGGCAGCTCTGGTAGCCGGAGCTCACGGCATACTTGTAGAGGTCCACCCCGAGCCTGAGAAGGCCCTTTCTGACGGCCCACAGTCGCTCACGTTTGCAGGATTCGACAGGCTAATGGATGAGATTGCATTGCTTGCGAGGTTCCTGAGTGGAGTTGAAAAAGGGCCTTGATTTTTACCTGCTGCGCCGGGTAGAATGAGCCCATAGAAGTTTCTCTCTGCCCTGTTCGTGAGGCTTTAAAGCCCAGGCGGAATGCTCAAACCACGGGGGTCTTTCAGGTTGCGGTGTGCTGCCCCTTGCGGGATTTGCCTGAAGTGACACAAGGACGCCCATTATTAAGGGAACTCGCTGTGAGGCCCTTAAGCCAACGGCAAGGCGGAGAGATGAACATGGGGGGAGGTTCCGGGGACGGTCCTCCCCCTTTTTTTCAAGGAGCCGGTTTATGTATGGCAAAATAATTCAGAGATGCATCGTGTTCGTCTTTGCGGTCACTGTTGCAGTTTCAGCCCATGGGGCTGGTCAAGTTGCAGGACCGTTGTTACGCGATCATCTGAAAGGCGGAGGCCAAGCGCCTGAACTGGTTGCAATCTCTGCCGGAAGTTTTCAGATGGGGGCGGTCCATGGAGGGGGCGACAGTGATGAGAAACCGGTTCACCGGGTAACCATTGTCCGCCCCTTTGCGATTGGCAGGTACGAGGTGACCTTTGACGAGTACGACCGCTTCTGCACCGCCACAGGGCGTGAGAAACCCAAGGACGGCAGACGCTGGTTTCCCTTCTCCAATTGGGGGCGCGAACGGCGGCCGGTCATCAACGTGACCTGGGATGATGCCGTGGCCTACACAAGCTGGCTTTCGGAGCAGACCGGGCACCGCTACCGCCTCCCGACCGAATCCGAATGGGAGTATGCTGCCAAGGCAGGGGGTGAGGATCGATACTGGTGGGGGTTCAGCGTCGGGGAGAAACGAGCCAACTGCAAGGAGTGCGGGAGCCAGTGGGATGGTAAAAAAACCTCGCCGGTCGGCTCTTTTCCTGCCAATCCCTTTGGCCTGTTTGACACTGCGGGCAATGCGTGGGAATGGTGCCAGGACCGCTGGCACGAAACTTACGAGGGGGCGCCTGCAGACGGAAAAGCCTGGGAGAATGGAGAGGACCAGCGGCGTGTTCAGCGCGGAGGATCTTTCGGCAGCAAGCCCCGCTATATCCGCTCTTCTGCCCGGGGCCGCGGAAAACCGACCGAACGATATGTCTACCTCGGTTTCAGGGTAGTGCGGGAGTTATGACACATCGAGACCTGGCAGGTTTTGCAAACCAACCGGGTATCGACGCAACTAATCCAGGAACTCGCTCTCCATCAGCTCCATAAGCCCTTCAGGAGTGAAAGGAAAAACCGTGACCTGCTCCGTGCCCTGCCGGTCCTGCCAGGCCCAACGGATAATTTCGCGCTCCCCTTCCAGCACACGGCTCAGCGGATCAGGGTCCAGTTCGGCAATCACCCGCCATATCCCTTCCAGATCGAACAGCTCAAAACCAGCCACCTCGCCGATTGATGCACCTTTTGCCAGGAACCGGTCTAGGAGTTCGTAGTCCACCAGAGCCTCATCGTCTCCCCACCACTTGATGAAGCAGTCCCCTGACTGTCGATCCTTGCCGATCTTTTCCCGCAGCTCCCCATAATTCATAACGCCCCCAGGTTCCATCAAAGTTATCTGCTCTGAGTATAACCTGTTGCTAACCGGCTGCAAGCCGTGAAGCGTCAGCCATCCTCCTTGCCTAAATGCGGCAGCTCGGGTAAGGTGATTCAATGTCCAAGAGTCGCTACAACACCTTTTCCGCCGAGCTTCGCCGCGTTTTTGCCTGCCGTGTGCGGCGAATTTCTGTAGATGCAGGCTTTACTTGCCCCAACCGCGACGGCACGGTCGGTATCGGGGGATGCATCTTCTGCGGCGGCCAAGGCTCAGGCGCCAAAGGGATTGTCCGCGGGCTCAGTGTCTCTGAGCAACTTGAGCGTGGTAAGGAGATCATGGCCAGGAAATTCAAGGCAAAAAAGTTTCTCGCCTACTTCCAGCCTTACTCCAACACCTATGCCCCAGGAGAAACCCTTCGGGCACTTTACAACGAAGCGTTGGACGTTACCGACATTGTCGGACTGATTATCGGAACCAGGCCTGACTGCCTTCCCCATGAGGTTCTTGAGCTGCTCGCCGGATTTGCTCAACAGACCTATTTCTGGCTGGAGCTGGGGCTCCAGTCTTCGGTCAACCGGACTCTGGCAACCATCAACCGTGGCCACGACACCGCCTGTTTTATTGACGCAGTACAGCGTTGCACTGACCGGGGAATCAGGGTTTGCGCCCACCTGATCCTGGGGCTGCCTGGCGAAAGCCGGGAGGAAATGCTTGATACGGCCTCCCTCCTGAATCAGCTTGGAGTCAGTGGAGTCAAGCTGCACCACCTGCATGTCATGAAGGGGACCCGACTGGAAGAGCTCTATCAACAGGGGGAGCTGCAGCTGTTGGCGCGGGATGATTATGCGGGGCTGGTCTGCGATTTCCTTGAGCGGCTCGACCCGCAGATACTCGTCATGCGCCTGGTGGGTGACGGCGGCCTGAACCTTGTTGCCCCTAAATGGGGATCTGCCAAGTTCGACATCTTGAATGCGATTGACGGTGAGTTTGAACGGCGAGGAACCAGGCAGGGGAGCAGGATGTAGCTTATACTTCCGATTGAAATCCTCGTCACTCATGATCAGCAGGAGTATCGTATCGATGAAACCAAGTACGTTATCACGCACTATATCGTCAGCAATTGAATCCCAGGGATATCCGTAAAATCCTTGCTGTTACGTGTGAGCAGAGGGTATCCGTGCTGGATGGCCTGGCTGGCAAGCCATAGGTCCTGGATGCGAGGACGATGGGTTTTGCCGGCTGTTTTCAACTGGGCGGCCAGGGACCCGAAAATTTCGCCGGTTTCTTCATCAATCTGCAGGACCGGCTTTTTCCGGAGTCTGGCCAATGCGGCGAGCCGTTGCTGGCGGATGGCTGCCGTGCCTGCGCATTCAGCCCCGAATTTCAGTTCCGCGATTGTCACGGGAGAGAGGAAGACCGGTTCGTTTCCGGTGATGGCCGCAACGTCCGCAGGGGCTAATTTGCCCTGCTCCACATCGATCCAGATGCACGTGTCGATCAGGACTCCCATGGATTACGCATCTCTCCATCTCGCAGCTCGTCCTGACGACTATCGCCAAGCCAGTCACGGGCGCTTTCTTCCGAAATAATGCAATGCAGATCGGCCATGGCTTCCAGAGCCGTCATGGCTGGTGGTCCGGGAATGACTCGTGCCACCGGGTGATGGTTACGAACAATCAATAACTCTTCATGACGGAATTCCACCCGGTCGAGCATTTTTCTGAAATTGCGGGCAAAGTCAGTAGCGGTTACAGTTTGCATGGTCTGCTCCAAAAATCTGATTATCTGATTGAAGCTTATCATAGGCAGAATCCTGCTGCAAGTCGAGAGTTTCACGCCATCGCCGGAGATTCCGGAAACCTCTCATCTCTTGCATGGGAACGTGAAGTTTTCGCAAGGTCAAGGCGCGCAAGGAGTGGGGCGCGAGGCGTACTGATAAGTACGTTGAGCGTACCGCAACGAAGGGCAACGCCGAGATTGCTAAAAATCCGCGTTCCTTCCTAAAATGGGTGTCCCAGGCCGACAAACACCGCCGGCCCCTCCCTCCCAAACCCAAGATCAACCCTCCCCACGATATTGGGCCGTACAACTGCCCTGAAACCGATACCCGGATTGAATTCGAAGTTTCGTGAGCCTGCCTTGTCCAGAGACTCGACGACAGCTCCAAGGTCGATGAACGGGGCTGCCTCCCAGTCGGCGGTTACGCCAAAGACCCTCCAGCGGAACAGCCTGATCCGCTCTTCCAGGTTGCAGAGGAAGTAGCTTGAGTCGATAAAGCGGTTCCTGCCGTAGCCACGAAGGGTCGATTCCCCTCCCAGTATACTCCTCTCGAGAAAGGGAACGCCGTTCCCCAGAGTCTGGTTGTAGGCAAGACGGAAGACCGACACATAGCGGGCATTGTCCAGGGGGATGAATCCCTTTGCCTCTGCCTCGTAGTGTTGATAGTTGGCGCTGCTGCCAAGGTTTTCTGAGCTGAATTCGACCGCCACCCGGGCATATCCGCCAAAGGTAGGAGCAATGAGGGTGTCAAGGGTGCTGTAGACCAGTCCGATTTTCTGCGCGTGGGCAGAGAAGCCGTCCATCCCTGGAACTTCAGCAGGGGTGAAGACATTCCTGATATATGGCACGCCGCTGACTGCGCCTTTGTCGATGGTCACCTTCTTGAAACGCTCTCCTACAAGCAGGCTGATATGCCTCCAGAAGTTGTAGGCCATTGAAAATGTGAAGCCGGTCTCCTGGTCTGCATAGTTGGTTTCGTCTCCCTTTTGACTGTCGGACTGAAAACCGAAAAACCGTGAGGAACCGTCGGTGAAGTGGAAGGCAAAGGCATTGAGTTCAAGCTTTCCCTCCACAAAGGTCTTGTCGGTTATCCTGACCTCGTAGTCGTTGTTGACCTTTGTGGATTGGGAAATATTTGCTTCCCAGTTGAGGGTTGAGGAGGGGTAGAAAGCTCCATAGAGCGAGGTGCTTACACCGAAGTTCTTGTTATAGTTCACCTGGGGTGCAACCAGGGCGTTTATCTCGTCCTTGGCGTTATGGAACAGGAAGGCAGTGATGACGCCGACGGTGATCCCCTCGTTCGGGCTCGATGCAATGACCGGCAAAGGTATGGAGACGGTCTTTACCTCCTGTGGCGAATCGGCATTCGTAAGAGGATAGGGGAGAAGGTCATGTGGGACCATTGTCGTGCAAGCGGTAAGCCCGAGAACGAGAAAGCATAGTGAAAGGAAAAGTATTGGCATGGACCGGTCAGATGCATCCTGAAATGGAGTGGGGGGCCGAAAATCGGGCCCCCCACGTTAGCGCATACGGAAAAATTTCTCAACCCTGAAGATGAGGCTCACATTAACCCCAGCGAAGCAACCCGGATTCATAGATGGGTCCCAACTCGGGGTGGTTTGGCATCACGCGGATAAGGAAACCGTGGCGACCGCAAAAACGGCACTCAAGCTCCCCATTGAATTGGTAAAGCCCGTCGCCGAGGTCATCAGCTGCCGGAAATGGGACAAGCTCTCCGCCAACAATGTTACCGCGGGAATCGAGGACTCCGAAGTAGGCCTCAACCGAGACCTCTTGGAGGGAAAGCTCCCCAAGAAATACCCTGGCTGAGGCAAGTATTCGCGATCCGCTGGCAACCTCGTCTGTTACGTTCGATTCAACCCCTTCTATCCGTATCTTGCCCCAGAGATTTCTGATGTGCCCCTTCCAGCGGGAGAGATCACAGGCAAGCCTGAGATTGTCGGCTGCGAGCTGTTGCCAGTGGTTGTAAGAATTCATGTAAAAACGCTCGGAGTACTCCTGGACCATACGGTCGGTACTGAAAACCGGACAGAGGGACATCATTGAATTTTTCATCCAGGATATCCAGCCGCGGGGCATACTGTCTCCGCCCCGATCGTAAAAGAGAGGTACTATCTCCTTTTCCAGAAGGTCATAGATGGCGCGCCCCTCGACCTCGTTCTGGAACTCGATGTCGCTATAGACCTCCCCCTTGCCGATGGCCCAACCGTTGTTCCCGCGGTATCCCTCACACCACCAGCCGTCAAGAATGCTCATATTCAGGCCGCCGTTAAAGGCGACCTTCATGCCGCTGGTGCCGCTTGCCTCAAGCGGCCGTCGAGGTGTGTTGAGCCAGACATCGACCCCCTGCACCAGATGGCGCGCCACGGACATGTCGTAGTCTTCTATGAAGACGATCCGGTGACGGAAAGGCTCTTGCTTGGAAAACTGGACTATCTGGCGAATTAGTTCCTTCCCCTCGTTGTCGTGTGGGTGGGCCTTCCCAGCAAAGACAATCTGCACCGGCCGTTCTGCATTGTTGAGGATACGGGCAAGCCGCACCGGATCGCGCAGCAGCAACGTTCCACGCTTGTATGTGGCAAATCGCCGAGCAAAACCAATGGTAAGAATCTCCGGGTCCAGCACCTCATCTGCAGCCTCGATCTCCTTAGGGGTGGCACCGACCTGTCCGAGCTGCACCTTGAGCCGTTCGCGGGCGAAACCAACCAGTCTCTCCCTGGACCGCTCATGAGCTCTCCATAATTCTGCATCCGGAATTCGTGACATGCGGCGCCATACAGCTTGATTGGTCGGCTCATCCAGCCAGCGATTGCCGAGGTAACGGGTCAGGAGCCCTGCCATGTCAGGGGAAAGCCAGGTCTTGGCGTGCACCCCATTGGTAATGGAGGAAAGGGGAAGGTGTTCCTCGGGGAGTTCCGGCCAGAGGCTTTTCCACATATGGCGCGAGACCTCACCGTGCAACTCGCTGACACCGTTTGCATAGGCAGCGAGCTTGAGTGCCAGCACGGCCATGCAGAACGGCTCATGATGATTGTTCGGATTCTGGCGGCCGAGTCCCAGAAATTCGTCCTTGGATATACCGATGGAGCGGTAATACTTCCCGAGGTACTTCTCCAGCAAGTCGGGCGGGAAGTGATCAATGCCGGCCTCGACCGGGGTATGAGTAGTAAAGACAGTCCCTGCGCGAACCGACTCCATGGCCTCCTTGAACGAGACTCCCTGTTCAGCCATGATCAGCCTGGTCCTCTCAAGTCCCAGGAATGCCGAGTGCCCCTCATTCATGTGACATACGTTCGGATCGATTCCAAGCAGCCTCAGGGCTCGGATACCTCCGATACCGAGCAGGATCTCCTGTCGGATTCTCATCTCCTGATCGCCGCCATAGAGTTGAGCGGTAACTTCACGGTCCTCCGGGGTGTTTTCTTCAAGGTTTGTGTCCAGTAGATACAGCGGGACCCTCCCGACCTGCGCCCGCCAGATATGTGCCTTCAGCTTACGGCCCGGCAGATCCACCTCGACGACCAGAGGGACCCGGTTGGCATCCCGCTCCAGACAAAGAGGCAGATTGTAGAAGTCATTCTCAGGGTAGTATTCCTGCTGCCACCCTTCAATGTTCAGGTACTGGCGGAAATACCCCTGCCGGTAGAGCAGGCCGATAGCGACCAGTGGGATCCCCAGATCGCTTGCAGACTTGAGATGATCGCCGGAAAGAATCCCAAGGCCACCGGAATAGATCGGAAGTGCTTCATGAAAGCCGAACTCCATCGAGAAGTAAGCGGTCCTGAGCTGGTGCTCTTTACCGTGTGATTTTTCAAACCAGGTAGGGCTTGAGAGGTACGAGCCGAGTTTTTCATCCACCTGCTCCAGGTTCGACATGAATCCTTCGTCAGCGGCCAGGCTCTCCAGAGTGGCCTGCTGCAAGGTGCCGAGCATCTCAACCGGATTGTGCCGCACAGCGTGCCAGAGCTCCAGGTCTATCCGTTTGAAGAGTTCACGGGCCTCCGGTTCCCAGGTCCACCAGAGGTTGTTGGCAATTCGCTGCAGGCGGGAGAGTTCCGGAGTGAGTGACGGTATGACGGTGAAACGATGCAAAATAGTGCTGAAATCCATATAAGCTCCTTGGTTATGGCTTTTCTATGCCGAATTTCTCCAGTCGGTACTGCAGCGTTTTGTAGCTCATCCCCAGCAGTGGTGCCGCTTTGGCGATGACCCAGGCTGTGCGCCCCATGGCCTTCAGGATCAGATCCTTCTCCAACTGTTCAATGGATATCCCTTCCGGCGGAAGATCGAAGCGGATAGACCCACCAGGAAAAGCTGCTTCATGTATCTCTACCGGCAAGTCCTCCGGCTGTACCAGGTCTCCCTCTGCCATCAGCACCCCCCGTTCGATAACGGATTCCAGCTGACGGACGTTGCCGGGCCAGGTGTAGTCCATCATGAGCTTGAGGGCAGGCTTTGAGATTCCTTTTACCGGCAGTCCGGAGTTTTTGCTGTACTTTTTCACAAAGAAGTCAGCCAGCGCAGCAATGTCATTCCCCCTCTCGCGGAGCGGGGGGAGTACTACCCGGATTACATTTAGTCGATAGTAAAGGTCTTCGCGGAAGGCCCCTTTCCTGATCTCCGATTCCAGGTCCTTGTTGGTGGCAGAGATAATCCGCACATCAACCGGAATATTGACCTTACCCCCTACCCGGCGAACCTCTTTCTCCTGGATCGCCCGAAGGAGCTTGGCTTGCATCGCAACATTCATCTCTCCGATCTCGTCCAGAAAAACCGTTCCACCGGTGGCAGCCTCAAAGATGCCGATCTCCCGGGCAGTGGCTCCGGTGAACGACCCCTTCTCGTGGCCGAAAAGTTCACTTTCCATAAGGGTTTCGGGAATTGCAGCACAGTTGATCGCAAGAAACGGCTGGTCCCGTCGAGGTGACAGGTCGTGAACGGCACGTGCAACCAGCTCCTTGCCAGTGCCCGACTCTCCGTAAATCAGAACAGTGGAGCCGGTAGGGGCGATCTTATTAACGATCCGGTACACCTCTTTGATCTTTGGGTGATCGCCTATGATGTGCGGAAAAGTTATGGTGTCCTGGAGCTTTTTCTGCAGCACCTGATTTTCATGCAGCAGTTTCAGGTGCTCGAAAGCCCGTTGCAGGGTAACCAGGAGGGTTTCACGATCAAGCGGTTTCTCCAGATAGTCGAAGGCCCCCTTTTTCATTGCCTCGACAGCCGAATCAACGGTCCCGTGAGCGGTCATGATGATTACACACTGTTGGGGATTCTGTGCCAGCATGGCCTCCAGAAGCTCCAACCCGGACATCCCCTGCATCTTCAGGTCCGAGAGGATAAGGTCGTATTCCTCGCGCTCAAGCATTTCCAGAGCCTCTCGAGCGCCCGGCACCGAGAGAGTGCGATACCCTTCCCGCTTGAGTATCGCTTCAAGGATGTCGCGCTGCCCCTTTTCGTCGTCTACGATAAGTATGCTACCGATCATTAATTCTCCTTCTTGAAAGAGTCAAAGATGGAGCCGTGGCCTGCCAGGATCTGCACCTATGGGTTGCGCATCGGCAGATGCACCGTGAAGACCGTCCCTTTACCTGGATGGCTCTCGACCGAGATGCTGCCGCCGTGCTCCTTTACAATCCGCTCCGTAATGGCAAGTCCAAGGCCTATACCAGCCTCCTTGGTCGTAAAGTACGGCTGGAAGATCTTTTCCACCTCTTCCTGCGGGATGCCGACACCCTGGTCTGCAAAGATGAGACTGAACAGATTTGCGTCACGATCAAAACTTGCTCCAAGCGTCACAGTCCCCCCGTTGGGCATAGCCTGGGCCGCATTCGTAAGAAAGTTGAAGAGGCAGTTGCGCATCAGTTCGGGATCGACCCACAGAGCCGGCAGGTCGCCGGCAAGATCGGTTACCACTTCAATCCGTTGTTCTTCCAGCTTGTCTTTGAGAACGGGGAGTGCCTTTGCCAAGAGTTCTGAATATGATACTTTGCTTGGACGGATTTTCAATGGCCGACCGTAGTTCATGAAATTGAGCACCATGTAGTTAGCTCTGCGAACCTCTTCCTTGATCTTGTCCAGAAGGGCGCAGAGATCGGGACGCGGGTCGTTACAGGCTGTTGTGAGTTCGCTCTTCAGGTGGTCGGTAGCGAGGCTGATGTAGTTGAGGGGGTTGCGGATCTCATGTGCGATCCCAGAGGCAAGCTGACCAACCCGTGAGAGGTGCTCAGCCTCATAAAGCCTTTTCTCCAGCGATTCACGCTCCCTGAGCTTATCCACCATTTCATTGAAACTGTCAGCCAGTTCGCCGATCTCGTCTCCGCTCTCCACCGGAAAGTTTACGGAGAGGTCGCCTGCAGATACCTTCTTGACCCCCTGTGCCAGTCGGTTGATCGGGTCGGTATAGCGTCGGGCCAGAAAAATAATCAGTACGATACCAAAGGTGAAGACCATGGAGGTGGCCACCAGTCGTCGGACGAAATTGTCGTGCTGTATCACACGAACGTTGTCCAGAAGGAGATTAACCTGGATATAGCCAAGCTGCTCCTCACCTACAATGACCGGCACCAGCAGGTCGTATGGGTGAGACATCCCTTCTGCCTTGAATCGTTGCGAGGCCTTCAGCCCTTTCCCCAGTTTTTTGAGATCGCGACGCTTACCGATCTTAGCAGGATCCGAAGAGTTGATGATTTCTCCCTCGTTGTCGATGATGTTAATCTCGTTGATCCCCTTGGTGCGAGCATCTATAAGATATTCCTTGAGCCGCGACGACTCCACGTCGTCGGATGTGAGATCCTCGACACTGACCTGGATCGCCTTGGATATCTCTGTAGTGCTTTCCTGGATCTCATGGACCAGATCGTTCTGGCTGTACTGGTTCATGACGAAGAGTGTCAGAACAGCTATGACCAACAACGTCAACATTATGATGACCAGTTTGGTATTCAGTTTCACAGGGCCGCCTCTTTCAGCAGGGAATGGCAACGGGGGCGAGTATACACCAGAGGCATCGGCATAGACAAGCAAAGCCGGGCATCGCCTGCACAATGGAGTGTATGAGCAAACAAGCTTTCCGATCCATCCCTTTTCTGATAGAATGCACCGCTGTTCAGTGTGGCATGGTCCAGGGGTCTTTTATGCACGAGATGTCTTTAACGCAGAGCATCGTCGAGATATGCGAGCAGCATGCGGCTGGTCAACGGGTGCTGTCAGTAACCCTTGAGATCGGCAAACTCGCCGGAGTAGTCCCTGAGTCTGTGGAATTCTGCTTTGCCGCATGCGCCGCGGGAACAGTGCTGGAAGGCGCAAGTCTCGTTATAGAGATCATCCACGGCAAAGGTCTCTGCCACAGCTGCGGCGCCGAGTTTGGGTGCAATTCGCATTACGAACCATGCCCTGGTTGCGAAGGCTATCAAGTAGAACTCCTCGCGGGAGAAGAGCTACGAGTCAAGGAGCTGGACGTTGAAGAGCCCTGAGGAACTGCTGAACGGGAATCTCTATCGCACCCTGATCGACACTGCCCTGGAAGGAATCTGGATCTACGATGATCAGCTCAGGATCACTTACGTGAACCGGCACCTGGCAGAAATGCTCGGATATCTTCCTGAAGAGATCCTGGGCAGATCGATCCTCGCGTTCATCTGTCAGGAGTCTCTGGAGATTGTGGCGCAGCATGTCGTACAGCGGAAGGAAGGGCTCCAGAGTACCTATGACGCTAAGTTAAACCACAATGACGGTTCTGCAGTCTGGGTGATCATATCAGGCAGCCCACTGAATACCCGGATGGGGCTGTATGCCGGCTCATTCTCAATGATCACCAATATTACAGAACGGATACATGCCGAAGAAGAGCTGCGCCGCCGCCAGGAGCAGCTGATCCAGGCGGACAAGATGGCATCGCTCGGGATGCTGGTTTCAGGCGTTGCCCATGAAATCAATAATCCCACCGCTTTGATTCTGATGGCAATATCGACCGTGGCTACGGCTGTAAAGGATTTTCGCCCTATTCTTGAGCACTATTTCCATGATCATGGAGATTTCTTCTGCGGTGGAATCCCTTACTCCAGGATGCGTGACATACTACCAGAAATGATTGATGATGTTCAGCAGAGCGGGTTGCGTATAAAGCAGATCGTCGAGGATCTGGCAGACTTTGCCCGCCAGTCGCCAAGCGGATTCAGCGAAGCTGTCGACCTCAACAGAGTGGTGAAGGGAGCAGTCCGCATGCTTCGCTCCCAGATACGACAATCTACCCGCCACTTCCAGCTCAGGCTCTCGGAGTCTACTCCATCGATACTCGGCAATTTTCAGAGAATAGAACAGGTAGTGGTCAATCTCTTGCTCAATGCCTGTCAGTCACTTCCGGACAAAGGGCGGCACATATCCGTCACCACCTCGCTCTCCCTCCGGAACGGAGAGGCCGTCATTGAGGTCACGGACGAAGGAGTTGGGATCGAACCGAAAAATCTTTCCTTTGTGATGGACCCCTTTTTTACCACCAAGCGTGAAATAGGGGGAACCGGTCTGGGCTTATCCGTGTCTGCAGGCATCGTCAAGGAACACAGTGGTTCACTGGTATTCCACTCCACTCCCGGCAAGGGAACCACCGTACTACTTACCCTGCCTTCGGCAAAGAGCGAGGAGATCTGACATGCAAGTCGCTTCATACCCATCTTTCGGCCTACTTATGGTCGATGATGAACCGGCCTGGCTACGCAGTCTGGCAGTCAGCCTGGAACGGCACTGTGGTATCACTAATGTCGTTCGGTGCATCGACAGCACTCTTGTCATGGATATTCTGGCACAGCAGGAGATCGGTGTGGTCCTCCTCGACCTGAACATGTCGCACTCGCCCGGAGAAGAACTCTTACAGGCTATTGTAGAGGAGCATCCCGGCATTCCGGTCATAGTTGTAACCGGAATGAATCAGCTCGAGACGACAGTGAGATGCATGAAGCTGGGAGCCTACAATTATTTTGTCAAGACCGGCGAGGAGTCCAGACTGGTCAACGGTGTTCTGCATGCGGTCAAGATGGTGGAGCTTCAGCGGGAGAACCGTGACATTCGAGATCGCTTCCTGTCAGGCACCCTGGAAAACCCTTCCGCTTTTGCCGAAATCACCACGTGTGACCGGGCCATGCGCGCCGTCTTCCAGTATGTCGAAGCTGTTGCAGATAGCCCCCACCCGGTACTCATCACCGGGGAGAGCGGTGTGGGGAAGGAGCTCCTCTCCCGTGCACTTCACGCCCTCAGCCGCCACAGCGGCCAGCTTGTGGCTGTTAACGTGGCCGGGCTCGACGACTCGGTATTTGCCGACACCCTTTTTGGCCATCTCCGTGGTTCATTTACCGGTGCCAACGAAGCGCGCAGCGGGCTAATCGAGCAGGCAGCAGACGGCACCCTTTTCCTGGATGAGATTGGCGACCTGAGTACCGTTTCACAGGTCAAACTACTCCGACTTCTGCAGGAGGGTGAATATTTCCCCCTGGGGAGTGATCGTCCGCGTTACCTCAGAGCCCGCATCGTCATAACCACTCACCGGAACCTGCACGAACTTCAGTCTGAAGGAGGTTTCCGCAAGGACCTTTACTTCCGTCTCTGCACCCATCATGTCCATATTCCCCCGTTGCGCGCCAGACGAGACGACATCCCTCTGCTCCTTGATCATTTTCTCGGTGAAGCAGCTGAGGAGCTGGGCAAGAAAAAACCGCCCCTGCCAAAGGAGCTGGTTCCCCTGCTGGCTTCATACAGCTTCCCCGGCAATATTCGCGAGCTCAAGTCAATGGTGTATGATGCCATGAGCAGACACCGACAGGGGGTGCTCTCCCTGAACCCATTCCAGGAAAGTATGGAGCGTGCAGAAACAGGCATGCAGACGCTCCAGACGCAGGTAATTCACGGATGTACGCCCTTTTCCACTTTTGATCACCTCCCCACAATCCAGCAGGCAACTGCGACACTCGTGACAGAGGCTTTGCGTCGCGCATCAGGCAACCAGACAGTTGCCGCCCGCTTGCTCGGAATCTCCCAGCCTGCCCTGAGCAAACGCCTGAAGGCTGCATCCCAGTAGCCCCACCCTTAATAACTTTAGTTATACTATAACCAATCGAATAATCTTCGTAACCATATGGTACATCAACCCATTCAAGCTATAGACGGAGTACTTACAGCCAATCAGGTTATAGACTGACCGGCGAGTCGATGTCGGCCTGCTAGCGATAACATACTGACATTGCATCACAATCCACAGCAAACCCCTGATTGGCACTTTGCTTGCTTTTAATTAATATATTGCAAGCCAGGGGTAACTCCGTTATGTACACTTCTTTCAAAAGGGCACTCACTCTTAATACCGTTCTGCTGGCCGCACTGCCGATCCTTGGGTTTGGACTGATTGCTCTCCAGTTCCAGAAGAAAGACCTGGAACAGGTGATCGTCAACGAGAGCAAGGCACTCGCAAAATCGGCTGCAGCCGAGACCAGAGCATACCTGCAACAGGCAGTCCTGCAGCTTGAAAACCTTTCAGAGCTAATCCTTGTTGGCCCATCCGTGAGTCACGTGGCGATCAACTCCCTCATGGAGAAGGAGATCGGTTCACCGGGGCACTTCGAGTCTCTTCTGCTGCTTGACCGACAGGGACGGGTAAGAATGAGGGGAGTGCCCCCCTATGCGAATTCTGGAGGAGGACCCGCCTTAGGGAGAGACCTTTCCGGGCTGGAGATCTTCAAAAAAGCCGTAAGAAGCGGCAAGCCCGCCTGGTCGAAGACCTTTATCTCAGCGGAAAACAGCCAGGCTGCGCTGACGCTCGCGTATCCCTTCGAAAGCGGGGTACTCCTCGGGACAATAAACCTCGGACCGCTCAACGACATTGCAGACCGAATCGGCGAAGATAACGGCTACGCTTACATAGTGAACCATGAAGGTCGTATGATCGTCCATCCGGACCGATCGCTCGTAACAAATCAGGAGGATGTAAAAAACCTCTCGATCGTAAAGGGTGGGCTGGAAGGAAAGTTTGGAACCTATCGCTATATGTTCCGTGGAGCGGAGCGACTGGGGAGTGTCGTTATCATCCCGGAAACTGGCTGGCTGGTGGCGGTTGCCGAACGGACCGACGTTGCATTTGCCCCAATAGTTAGACTGCAGAAGATACTACTGGCGGGGATGCTGGCGGCAATAGCCCTTGCCGCCCTCTCTGCAGTCTGGAGCCTTACCAGACTCTTCCACCCTCTGGAGACTTTGATCGAGAATGTCCAGAAGGTCTCGCGTGGCGATTACAGCTTTGAGACCCCACCACCCAGTTTTCAAGAGATCGACCGCCTCTCCGCCAATTTCAATGTCATGGCTGAAGCGGTATACTCACGTGAAGACCAGTTACAGCAACGTAACGAAGAGCTGGCCATGGCAGAAGAAGAGTTGCGCCAGCAGGTAGACGAGTACCAACGGAGTCAGGATGAACTGTGCGAGACAAATCATGCCCTCCACTCCCTGATCCTGGCTGCACCGCTGGCCATCGTCGCATTCGGTGTCGACGGCCAGGTCAAGCTATGGAACCCTGCGGCAGAAATGATGTTCGGCTGGAAGATATCCGACGCAGTCGGGCAACTCTGCCCGCTGGCCTGTCGCGAGGGAGCCGATCTGTTCTGGGATCTCTGCACGACTGTCATCTCCGAGGGTAAGATCATGACTGCGGAAATGTCGAGATCCAGTCAAGAGGGGACTCAACTGGATGTGGCGGTATCTGCCGCGCCACTTTTGGGGGCTGAGGGTCTGATCTCCGGGGTCATGACGGTAATCGCCGATGTGACGGATCGCAAACGGCTTGATGAGGAGCTTCGCAGCCTCAATGCTCGCCTGGAGTCGCGGGTTATTGAACGTACGGGACAGCTGGAGGCGTCAAACCAGGAGCTGGCGACCTTCTGCTACTCGGTGTCACACGATCTGCGTGCCCCCCTCGGAAATATCAGCAGCTACTGCCGGACAGTGATCGAGGATTGTGCCGGTCTGGATGACCTTGGGCGCAACTGCCTGGGACGGGTGGACCGGATCAGCAAGCGCCTCCTGCAGCTCATCGACGGACTCATGGACATGTATCGTCTCACTAAATGTGAGATGCAAAGAGATATGATCGATCTGAGCGACATGGTTGTGGAGATAAGCGGCGAATTACAGAGCTCCGAACCACAGCGCCAAGGGACCTTTGCGATTGCCCCTGGAGTGACAGCCTCTGGAGACCCGCGCCTTCTCAGGGTTGTACTGCAGAACCTTCTTTCTAATGCCTGGAAGTATTCAGGTAAGCAGGAATCACATATGATTGAGTTCGGGAGTGTGCCTACCCATGCAGGAGAGGCTTTTTTCGTCAGCGACAATGGCGTAGGCTTTGACATGGCCCATGCCGACCGCCTGTTTGCACCATTCGGCCGACTGCACTGTGATGACGAGTTCTCCGGTAACGGGATAGGCCTTGCCACGGTACAGCGAATCGTCACTCGCCATGGTGGGCAGGTTTGGGCCGAGTCCCATCCGGACCGCGGCGCCAGATTTTACTTTACCGTCGGGACAGCCTCCTGTTGAGGTCAAAAGGCCCTGGGACGAGTCGCCCAGAGCCTTTTTAATGCGTTGCACAAATGCCGTACCTCATCCCCTCCCTTTACGATTATTGTCGGGCGAAGAGACGCTGGAACTACGCAGCAGGGGCCACGACTGCGGCACCGAGCCTGAATTTACTCACCATTGTTGCGAGTTTTTTAACCTGTTGATCGAGGTCCCTTGCAGCGTCCGAGGATTCAAAGGCGCTTGTCGCATTTTGGCGCGTTCCGTCATTCATCTGTATAACAGTCCGGCTTATCTGCTCGAGTCCGCTCGCCTGTCCCTGGCTTGCCAGGGAGATTTCATCGGTCAGCCTGCCGATGGAGCGTGCCCCCTCAACGGCTCCGACGAGTTGTTCATCGATTTCCCGGGAAAGCTTATCACCTTTCTGCGTCAGTTCAACAGAAGTCTGTATCAGGGTCTCTGTCTGTTTTGCAGCCTCGGTCGATCGCCTTGCCAGCTGCCGGATTTCATCCGTCAGGATTTCAAAATCGTTCCCTGCGCCTTCAACATGAGCAGCTTCTATGGCTGCGTTGACACCCAGAAGCCCTGAAAGCATTGAAATATTATTCAGGTCGTCGATGAGGTACTGGAACTCATTGTTCAGTTTATCGACATCCTCGGATTTTCCGGTACCCGCATCAAACTGGATATGGCGACCGAAATCTTCAAGGCGGGTGACAGCATCCTCGCAACGCATCGAGAGATTGCGGATCTCATTGGCAACGACTCCGAACCCTCCTGCAGACGAGCGAACCCGCACCGCTTTATCGGCAGCGCTTGTGGAAAGAGTGCCGGTCTCATTCGCAATGGAGTTTATCTCCTTGATTATGATGGCAGTATTGTCAGCAGATGATCGGATCTCGCTCATTGCCTCCAGCATCCGCTCCATGGCCTTTTTTGCAGTAGAGATCGATTCAGTGGCGCGTTGAGAGTTGAGCCGCGCATCATTGGTGTTCTGGGCGCTCTGTTTTGAACTCTCGGCGATCTGCGAAAGGTTGTTCGAAGTCTCGGACAATTGCCGTTCCTGTTCGGTCGCACTCCTTGAAACAATCTCA